>JAGRIO010000249.1 GCA_020443225.1 Pseudomonadales bacterium | reverse complement strand
CACCTCAGCATAGTCCGGCACGACATTAGGTGCCTTGCCACCTTCAGTAATGACATAGTGAATGCGGGTCTCCTGAGGTACATGCTCACGCATCATATTGACCATCATGTTCATGGCTTCAACCCCGTCCAGCGCTGAGCGACCCCGATCTGGTGCGCCAGCCGCATGGGCAGAAACGCCGGTAAAGCGGAACTTCGCCGAGCGATTAGCCAGCGTAGTCTGCGCCGCTGCGGAGTTCTGATCTGAAGGGTGCCAGTGCAAAGCAAAATCCACATCATCAAAGAGACCAGCGCGCACCATATAGACCTTGCCACTTCCGCCTTCTTCCGCAGGTGTACCATAGAAACGGATCGTGCCTGGCGTGCCGGTCTGATCCAGCCATTCTTTGATAGCAATGGCAGCAGCTGAAGAGCCCGCACCAAACAGGTTATGTCCACAGGCATGGCCAGCAGCCTTTTCTTCCAACAGGCTACGGGTGGGCACTGAGTCCTGCGTGATGCCGGGGAGCGCGTCGAACTCGCCAAGAATACCCAGCACTGGTCCTCCTTTACCGTAGCTGGCAACGAATGCAGTGGGTATATCAGCCACACCAGCTTCAATCGTGAAACCTGCCGCTGCAAGCTGGTCCTGTAACAACTGACTGCTGCGGGTTTCCTGGTAACCTACTTCAGCATATTCCCAAAGCTGACGCGCTGTATCGGCTGTCTGCTGGTAATGATCACTCAGCCATCGCAAATGGGCCGGGGCTTCACCCAGTGCAGAACAGCTACAGGCAGCCAGTATTGTGGAAAGTATTAATTTGCGCATGGAGTTCCTCCCTCTTGTTGAGGCAAATATACCGCTATGACGCCAGTGCGGCTGCGGTTTTCAGATTCGTTAGGGCCAGGGTTGTATGACCGAAGTGTAACCTTTAAAGCGACACAAGTGACAACGCCAGCTTACATCCGGGAAGTTACCACAGGAGCAATATCAGTGACTTAAGATATATTCCACTGGGCAGAGCAAGATATGTCAGGCATTGACAATCAACCTGTATCAGAATTCTCGCTATCGGACAGACCAGAACCAGAACCAGAACCAGAACCAGAACCAATGGAAAGTATAAAACCGTCAGGTCACGAGAAACACCAGCAAGTCTACGCGCAGCAGATGTCAAAGGTGCTGCAGTATATTGAAGGTAATATCGAAGGTGATCTTAGTCTGAACATCCTGAGCAGGGTGGCGGGTTTCTCGCGTTTTCACTTCCATCGCCAGTTTCTGGCTTTTACCGACATGACGCTGGCACGGTTCATTAAACTGCTGCGACTGCAACGGGCCTCAAAACTACTGGTCTTTGCCAGGCAACTCGCCGTTACCGACATCGCACTGATGAGCGGGTATGAAAACACCGAATCATTCAGCCGGGCCTTTCGCGAATGCTACGGCACTACGCCCTCACAATTCAGGTCTCAGCCGATATGGAAAACTACCGAGATAACCGAGCCATTAAAACGACTCAAGGAGAAGAATGTGAACACAGAAATTAACATTGTACATTTCCCGGAAACCCGTGTTGCAGCGGCAGAGTTTGATGGTCCGGAATCAGAACCTCTGACAGCGACCATGCGTCTGATTCAATGGCGACAGGCAAACGGTGTTCCGCCGAATAAAGGAAAAACCTATGGACTTCACTATCCTCCTGAAACAGATGGCCATCAGCGGATAGATGTTTGCGTCAGCTACGATGGTGAAATCGGGCCCAACCCACAAGGGATCGTTAGCAAAGTCATTCCGGCTGGGCGATGCGCCTGTATTCGTCATCATGGATCACGCGAGTGGATGCCAGAAGTTGACTACCTGTACAAAGAATGGCTACCTTCCAGCGGCGAAGTACTACGAGACTACCCGGCGATCTTCCACTATATAAATGTAGGGCCAGGAGTTGAGGAGAGGGATATGCTAACGGATATATATCTTCCGTTAGTATGATGCTTTCGATTATCAACCAGATTGCTGCTAGCGGGAGTAAACAGTCCTGTTTGAACTCGTAGGTTCGGAAGAAACAGGACTGAGAGTTCGCAAACAAAATGAAACGATACAGCGCTATCCAGTCCACAAGTAGTCTGCATGTACGAACAAGCAATGCCTAAGTCAAATGATCGAGCAACGATCTGCGCCAGATGAGATTACTCGTGACAACAGAACCGGGTTCATGAGTAAAGCCATGTTTTTGGCAGGGGGAATCGGGCGTCAAGCTGGGGTTTATCCAGCCAGGAAAGCCGACCCAAAATGCGTTTGAGGAAAGTTTGCCTGGCAGGCGGCATAATGAAAATCTCATCGAAGACGTGGTTCTAATTTAGGGGCAAGGTCACCCCTTTAATTTAAGTTCCTTTTGTTTATTATCATTCGCAAATCAAAAATGACGTTTTCCCATGAGCAATAAAGTGATATTCATAGCGCTAGCGGTGCTCATTACCTTTGGTTTAATTCTGCACAGCATGACCACCAATGTTGAAGAAGGTATCAGAGAGCAAGCTATCTCGTCGGATACAACGTCAGCATCTCTCTCTGAAAAGGAGCTAGCGGCTGACGACTATAAGCCAATCAGCAACTTAGATGTCAATGACTTAGAACCAGAGTCCAACTCAACTTCTTCAGAATTACTTTTCTATCCATCCGCTCCTGCTTTCGCGAATATACTGAATGAAAAATATTCTCAGTACCTAACAGCTGCAAAAGGTGGTGATAGGGATGCAATGTATGAGTTATCAAAAATCAAAAAGTACTGCGGCGATGGAATAGAAGGATTAGCCGGAGAAGAGTCCTATCAAAAGTCAATTGAAGAGATAGACTTTATGTTTGCACAGGGAAGGCTGAACGAAGGGGGTTATAGTATGCTTAAATTTCAAATCGAAAACTGTAGAAAGGTTTATGATCTCGTGAGATCTGACAGCGTCGACTGGCGGGAAGAAAGCTATGAGCTGGGTGAACCGCGAGCCGTCTATTTAGCCTGGAGAAAAAGCGAAGCCTATTTAAATGCAAATCTACAGGAAGAGGGCGAACGCCTGTTCAAAGCTGTCGCCACCAAGGATCCTAGCTTCATGATGAAAGTAGTACCTTTTGTCATCAAAAGCAAAGAGGACGATTTCGTAGAGAGAGAAGCCTGGGTTTACTTGAGTTGTCAGTACAATGAATTTTGTGATGAGAGCGACCAAAGAGAATATTTGCACAACCAATATCTTATCAATGACTTTGAAGAAATCACCAACCGAATAGATGAGTTAGGAGAGATGATCGAAAATGGCACAATAGAAAACTACAATTTCAAGTAGGCTTTTTTTTAAAGCCATATGGTTAACTGTACTCCACAGATTTGACGGAAAATAGACTCTGCTAACTGATGTCCCAGTTCGCGCCACTATTCTGATGATCTTTCAGCGTTCCAATTAGGTTCAACACATTGTAATCCGCCCATAAAATTGTCCCGTTCAGGATTAGAGTTCTCCGGCATAAGCTACGCCACAAAGAGCACCGTATTAAGAAGTCACGTTTCACTGAAACGCAGACCATCAAGGTCCTGAAAGAATTCGAAAGCGGTCGCCAGGCTAAAGATGTCCGTCGCGCGTCAGTCGATACCAGACATATCACACCTTGTGTTCTACGTTAGCAATTATTTATTAGCGTCTTGCGATGTAATCGCCTGGAAGGATCTTGCTGACCAGAAAACTCGGCTCAGATGTTTCTCACCGAAAGTCACTGCAGGCTGCCAGAACCTCTCCTGATGCTGGCGCACCCGGTTGAAACAGCATGACCGCTTCATCAAAACCCGCTTCAGCATACCGGGAAAGATACGCCGCCACAGAGTCTGGTGTCATATCTCTAGTTATCTGAATGGTTGAGACAACGGCGTAAGTACCACCGGCAGCACGATACCGTTCGTGTGCGGTAACAACTTCCTGTTGGGTGCGATAATTATCTGATGCTATCCACCCTGAAAAATCTCTGGCGGCTGTTTCGACACCGTTTCCCCAACTACCCAGCATTAGCGGAATGCTACTCAGCGTTTCCCGCCATGGTGTCAGATCAACATCGTTGACAACACCTGTCTCAAGTACCTGTTTCAACTCCAGGCTTCGCTGGCGGAATACTTTGAACCTTGTATCAAAGTCTGCGCCTGTGACCTGAAAGTCAGCTGGAGTAGAGCCAGCTCCCAGTCCGATTTTCAATCGGTCACCCGCCAGCATACGCAGGGTAAAAAGTTTGTGCGCCATATCGCCCACGCCGTAGTGGGGTAGCTGGATAACAGCGCTACCAAGCGAGATTCTTTTCGTCACGGCGCTGAAGGTCGCCAGGGACAGGAAGGGATCGGGCATCATGAATCCCCGACCTAGGGTCTGTAACACCCACAGAGAGTCAAAGCCTTCCTGTTCATATCTGATTGCTGCGTTCGCCAGTTCGGCAGTCGCTGGGTCGCGCGTTGCCAGCGTTGGTATCACACCTAGCTTCATCGTCTGATTCTCATGTTTGTCTGCTTTTGATCGTGGCAATCAATCCCTCGCTTGCGGCCTCAACCATATCCAGTACCTGCTCGAATCCGTTCACGCCGCCGTAGTATGGGTCTGGCACTTCTGTCTCGGTAACATCAGTCGCATAGTCCATAAACAGTGCCAGCTTCGCTTTGCTCGCCGCTGGCCGGATATATTGCAGATTGCGCAGGTTATCGCTGTCCATGGCGAGTACATAGTCAAAGTGATCAAAATCTGTTGCTGTAACCTGTCTCGCACGAATCTGACTAAGGTCATATCCCCTGGCTGCAGCTGCCGCCTGCGCTCTCTCATCCGGCGCTTCGCCCTGGTGCCAACCGCCTGTGCCTGCTGAATCGATATTCAGATCCATACCGCTGGCCATTGCCTTGTGACGGAATACCCCTTCGGCAGTCGGCGAACGGCAGATGTTACCCATACAGACAAAGAGTACCGAATAGCTCGCCATAGTGTGTCAGTTCCTGTCGTTATGCTTTATGTTCAAACCGCACCAGGCGATGGATGAACACACCAACGTTTCAGTCGGCCAGAACGGTACGGCCGCTTGACCACTGGCGCAGGGCATTAATCTTCTCTCCCATGGTGACTGACAGCGGGTAGGTCGAGTCAATCTCGCGCAGGATGTGTTCAGTTGAGAGTGCTTCGCCTGCCGCGCTGACGCTGTAGAGTGCAGCAACCACGGCTTGTTCCAGTTCTGCACCAGAGAACCCATCAGATTGTTCTGCCAGCAGTTCAGTATCAAATGAAACCGGATCAAATCCACGCTTGGCGAGATGGATGGCGATAATTTCCTGACGCAGTGCAGAGGTTGGCAGATCAACAAAAAATATCTCGTCCAGCCGTCCTTTACGGATGAGTTCCGGCGGCAATGAAGTCACATCATTTGACGTGGCCACAAGAAATACACTGGATTTTCGTTCTGCCATCCAGGTTAGCAGTGTGCCTAACATGCGCTGACTGGTGCTGTTATCTGTCTGACTGACAGATATGCCTTTCTCTATTTCATCAATCCAAAGCACACAGGGCGCCATCAGATCTGCCTGTTCCAGCGATTCCCGCAGGTTTCTTTCCGATTCACCAATGAACTTGTTGTACAGGGTGGCGATATCCAGGCGCAGCAGAGGAACACCCCATAACCCGGCGATGGCTTTGGCGGCAAGGCTTTTACCGCTGCCCTGAATGCCAAGCAACATAACGCCCTTCGGCGGCTCAAGTGCATTGTTAGTACGGCTGTCGAGAAAAGCCCGTTCTCTTTGTCTTACCCAGGCTTTCAGATTATTCAG
>JAGRIO010000024.1 GCA_020443225.1 Pseudomonadales bacterium | reverse complement strand
ACTCATGATGATTTGCCTCCCTTGCTGGCTTGCTGGCGGCCGATATTCACGGCAAGGTGGATGCCTTCACGGACTCTGGGAAAGGTGCCGCAACGACAGATATTCGTGATCTGGTTGTTGATATCGTTATCGGTGGGGGAAGGATTGTTGGCCAGCAGCGCTGCTGATGCCATGATCATGCCTGACTGGCAATAACCACATTGTGGTGTGTCCAGCTGTTCCCAGGCCTGCTGTACCGGATGGTCACCATGTTCTGACAAGCCTTCTATGGTCGTGATCTGCTGCTTTTCGGTCACAGCGGCCAGTGGCATTACACAGCTTCTTACTGCCTGGCCATCGATATGTACAGTACAGGCGCCACACTGGGCGATCCCGCAACCATATTTTGTGCCGGTCAGTCCGATTTGTTCACGGATGACCCAGAGCAGTGGCGTCTGGGGGTCAGCATCAACCTCTGTAACCTTACCGTTTATTGTCAGTTTTGCCATGAATAACGTTCCTGCGATTGGAAGGGAAATGGGTGAGTCCGGGTTATCTTGACCCGTGGTTTATACGGTCGTCAAGAAAGGCAGGTATCTCGCCAGTCAACTCAGCAACTGATAGAGCCCATGGCCTGCCATAGCCGTCAGTACGAGTGAACTGAGCAGAAAAATACCGAATCTCAGTGTGACTACATTGGTGGTAGCATGAACCAGACTATGAAGTATCCGGGCGATGACGTAAGCCCAGGCCAGCCAGATATTGATGCCATCACCCAGCCCGGCAACTGCCAACACCAGCGCGGTGGCGTAGAAGATGGTTGGCTGCTCCATCAGATGATTGTAGTTGTCGGCTTTCCACTGAACATGCTTTGGCAGCTGAGCCGCCAGTTCTGCGGTTCGCTCACCTGCCTCCGGAGGTAGTTTGGCCCGGGCAATGGCTGGCAGGCGGGCGGCGGCCATCCATACCAGCATGACGAGTGACCAGAGTACCAGCACCAGCACCGGTATAAGGATTGGGGACTGACTCAGAAACTGATTCATGATTTTCTCCATTTCAACGTGGAAGTCAGGGTGGCGAATCAGCCCAATACTAACCTGTGATCAGGGAAATACCCAGATATCCTGATGTGTCAGGCCGCATCAATCACGCCGTCAGCCGTCAGTCTGTCTGCGGCTTCATGACCAAACCAGCAGTAGCCCAGCTCCTGATGGATGGTTGCAAGATCCAGTTGCAGGGTGTCGATGAAGTCATGCAGCCGTGCGGAGTTCAGCAGATCAATGACGTCGCTGCTGTCCATCAGCCGCTGAACGCTGGCGATTGCCCTGATGGGAGCTTCATTACGGGGCAAACCATTACAGGCTTTCTGTACCTGTTCCAGACAATGTGAGACGGCTCTGGGGAACTGTCTGTTACGCAACAGAAAATCCACCACATCTTCACCATTGACCCTGTCCTGCACGTGCTGGCGGTACATCTGATAGGCTGTCAGGGAACGCAATACATTCATCCACAGTATGCTGTCATACTCATTCTGCTGCTCTGCCAGAGTCACCAGATTCATACAGCCTACATCGACAATCCGGGTGGTCATATCAGCCCGTTCCAGATGACGACCGAGCTTCAGGAACTGGTATGCGGTGTCATCGCTCATGCTGCCGGCGAGCATACCCGTCAGTTGATTACACAGGGCGATGATCTCTGACAGGAAAGTGTGCCTGCCTTCCCGTTTAAGACCCTTGTCAATGTTATCGCGGATGAAGAAATGTAATTCGTTAACGCTCTCCCAGACTTCGGTTGGCATAATTTCCCGGGTAGTCCTGGCGTTCTCACGAGCCAGTTTGATTGAAGAACGAATTGAGCCGCTTTCATCTTCCAGCAGGAATTTAACCACATTGCGTTCATCAACCCGGCTGAACCGCTTTTCAAACTCTGCCAGGTTGCCGGTGATATCAATGGTGCCGGCCCATATATGTTTTGCATCCGGCAGGTCCATAACCAGACTGGTATTCACTCTGATCAGCCGGGCGGTGTTCTCGGCCCGCTCGATATAACGGCCGAACCAGTACATTCTTTCTGCAACGCGCGACAACATTATCGGCTACCTCCCGGTTCATTCTCTGCCACAATCCAGGTGTCCTTACTACCTCCGCCCTGAGAGGAGTTCACCACCAGTGACCCTTTGACCAGCGCTACCCGGGTCAGCCCGCCAGCAGTGACATAGGACTTGTTACCCTGAAGGATAAAGGGCCGCAGGTCTACATGCCGGGGTTCAATGGCCGAATCACACAGGGTAGGGACGGTCGACAGGTTGAGGATAGGCTGTGCGATATAGTTGCGGGGATTGGCCTTAATCAGTCGTTTCATCTCTGCCGTGCGCTTTTTGGTCTCCCGGGGCCCGATATACATGCCGTAGCCGCCGGACTCGTTAGCGGGTTTCACCACCAGATTCTCAATATTCTGCAATACGTGTTGCCGCTCTGTGGGTTCGGAGCAGATATAGCTCGGGACGTTGGGCAAAATCGGTTCTTCTCCCAGATAGTAACGGATCATTTCAGGGACATAGGTGTAGACCAGTTTGTCATCTGCAACACCGGCGCCAGGCGCATTTGCCAGCGCTACGTTGCCTTTGCGCCAGGCCCGCATAAGGCCGGGAACCCCCAGTACCGAATTTTTGTTGAAGACTTCCGGATCGAGGAAAGTGTCGTCAATACGACGGTAGATGACATCCACCCGTGACAGTCCTTCAACGGTTTTCATATAGACGCAGTCATCGTCACCCACAACCAGATCAGAGCCTTCTACCAACTCTGCGCCCATACGCTGAGCGAGAAAGGAATGCTCGAAATAGGCAGAGTTATAAATGCCAGGTGTCAGCACCACCACCTCAGGGTAGTCGGCCGGGCGCGGTGAAATGGAACTTAGGGTATCAAACAGCTGGGTCGGATAGTCGTCCATCGGCTGAATGTTGTAACGCTCAAACAGCTCGGGCAGTACCTGCTTGCTGATCTTACGGTTTTCAAGCATATAAGAGACGCCTGAAGGAACCCGCAGATTATCTTCCAGAACATACATTTCACCGTCACCGCCGCGTACCAGGTCAGTGCCACAAATGTGCGCCCAACTATTGTACAAAGGCTTTACGCCTTCGCACTCCTTGCGGTAGTCCTTACTGGATTTCAGCAGGTCACGGGGAACCCGTTTGTCCCTGATAATCTTCTCGTCATTGTAGATGTCGGTAATAAACAGATTGAGGGCAGTGAGACGCTGCTTAAGACCTTCTTCAATTCGCTGCCATTCTTTTTGCTTGATGATTCTGGGGATAATGTCAAAAGGCCATTGACGGTCAATATTCTCACCCTCGCTGTAAACGGTGAAGGTGATACCCATCGTCTGAATCGCGAGTTCAGCGTTGTGCTGTCGCTCGCGCATCTGTTTCAGCGTCTGTTTTTTTAAGAAACTGGCGAGGGGTTGCAGTCCCTGACGTGCTCTGTTCTGGGGCGTCAGGAGTTCATCGTAGAAATCAGCTTTCGTTGGATATTTTGTTAGGTCCATGCCTGACTGCTCTGTTGAGGATCAGTGCAGTATAACGCGATCAGCCTGAAATCAGAATTCCACCTCCAGCAGATCGTAATGCGTCATAGACATTCCAAGGGCCAGATAGGTACTTCTTGCCCGCTCGTTTTCCTTCTCAACATACAAGCGGATACCACAGATATCTGGTTGCTCAGCAGCGAGTTCATGAGTCTTACGATACATCCCGGCAAATACATTTCGACGGCGGTACTCCGGTAAAACGTACACACTCTGAATCCACCAGAACAGACCATTGCGCCAGTCGCTCCACTCGTAAGTTACCCCAAGGCAGCCGACAACCTGACCTGAGTATTCTCCGACAAGATAGAACCCTAAGCGGTCATCGGTCACCATCCGGGAGACACCCGCTTCGATTACATCAGGGTCGAGCACCTTGTCTTCTGTTTCCAGTGCCATGGCGATATTAAAGGCAGCGATTTCGCTGGCGTCATCTGCCCTGGCTCGCCGTACCCGGATAGCTGAGTTGTCCTGATTCATAGGTGCAGATTCCTGTCGAAGAAATTATCCATCAGCGTGTAGCGGTGCAGGTTCACTTTCTTGCCGGCAATGCCATGTTTGGCACCGGGGTAGTTCATAATTTCAAACTGTATATTCTGATCCTGCAGTACTTTGTAGAGTTTAGTGCTGTTGGTAAACAGCACGTTGTCATCGGCCATGCCGTGAATGATCAGCAACTGGCCCCGAAGTCCGCTGACCCATGGGAAAACATTACTGTGTTCATAACCCTGCTGATTCTCAGCCGGATGACCCAGATATCTTTCGGTGTAGTGAGTGTCATAGAGTCCCCAGTCGGTTACTGGTGCTACGCTGACCCCGGCGCGAAAAACCTCCGGTGCCTTCATCATCAGCATCAGCGTCATGTAGCCGCCGTAGCTGTGGCCGAATACGCCGATGCGATTGGCATCTACCCAGGGCAGAGTAGTGGCCCAGCTGACGCCAGTAAGCTGATCGCGAACTTCTGCCTCGCCAAGCTGGCGGTAAATCGGACTTTCGAATGCCTTGCCCCTGTTTGCAGTACCCCGATTATCCAGCTGAAGTAATGCGTCGCCCCTGGCCGCCATATAGTGATGCCAGGGTGGAATCCATTCACGGGTTACCCGTTGTACACCCGGTCCACCATAGACAGTGACAATCAACGGGTGTTTCCCGCCGTTGTCATAATTTGCTGGTTTAATGAGCCGGTAGTGCAGTGTTTGTCCGTCTTCTGCCTCTAAAGTACCAAATTCAATGCCGCCGGTACTGTCTCTGAAAGGATAAAATGGATGCGACCTGTCAATGGTGTTGGGGCTTAGCTCAGCAACCACTTCCCCTGCCGCCGACCGAAGCACGACAGCAGGCGGTTGATCCGGCGAAGACCAGCGGTCAATGAAATACTGTCTGTCGCGGCTCAGGGATGTCATATGAAAACCACCGGCCCCGGTGATTCTCTGCGGCATTCCCGATCCATGCAGATCGGTGATATACAGATGTTAGATGCTTCTCGAGTGGTGTATCGGCGAAACCTTCAAACCAGATTTTGCCTGTCTGCTCATCGATGCCACGTATATCGGTAACGACCCAGTCGCCTTCAGTCAGTGGTGTGATGCTGCTGCCGTCGTTTGCTACTCGGTACAGATGAAGGTAGCCGGTGCGTTCCGAAGCCCAGATAAACTCGTCAGTTGCCGCCAGGCTTCTGAAGTTGTTGTGCAGGTTTATCCAGGTGGCGGAAGTTTCCGTCAACAGCGTCTGCTGACTGCTGCCGTCACAGGCAACCCGGCAAAGCAGCAAATTCTGCTGATCTCTTGACTGAATCTGAACAGCCAGATGTCGGCTGTCAGCAAACCAGTTGATGCGGGGCAGATAGGTTTCCGGATCGCGTTGCAGTGGTATCCAGCTGGTGTCCGGTGTGTCTGAGAGTTCAATGACCCCCAGCCGCACTTCAGCATTAGGTGTGCCCGCAAACGGATAGCGCTGATCGTAAACGCCGAACTGGTCTGCATCAATTTCGTAGCGCTGAGAAATTTCTACCGGTGCTTCGTCTACCTGCAGATAGGCAATTCTGGTGGAATCCGGTGACCACCAGTAACCTTCATAACGGTGCATTTCTTCCTGAGCTATGAATTCCGGTAAACCGTTACTGAGGGTGCCACTACCGTCGCTGGTTAACTGCGTCTCGGTGCCACCGGCCAGCTCAATGACGAAGAGGTTCTGCTCCCTCACAAAGGCGATGTGCTGACCATCGGGGGAGAACTGAATGTCGGTCTCAAAGGTATCGCTGCGGGTCAGCTGAACCAGTGGTTCATCTGTGTCCAGCCGGTAGAGCCAGAGATCCCCGTTCAGCGGAAAGAGCAGTGCGCTGCCGTCAGGTGACCAGAAGTACTCGACGATACCGGTCTGAAATATTCGCAGCCGCTCGCGTCGGGCCTTCTCTTCATCAGACAGTAATTTGCCGCTATCCATTAAGGTTGATGAATCAACCAGCATGCGCGCTGTCGCATCCTGGATATGGTATTCCCAGAGATCCAGGCGCTCAAACACTCCGGCACTGGGTTTCAGTTAGCTGACCCGGCTGCCATCTGGAGAAAAGCGCAGGGCAACCGGAGCGCTGCCGTTCAGGTCAGGATCAGAAAAAATACGTTCCAGGGTAAGTGCCTGGGCATTTGTGGCTGTCATAACTGTGGTGGATTCCTTTTTTGGGTCGCCAGACTCATGGGTTTGTAAGTCATAAGTCGGTGTGTTTACTGCCCAGTGCCTGCCGCTGCGAAGGCATCGCGTGTCAGGTTCACGGTCTTACCGTCGATGATGGCGATGTTGTCTTCAATCCGAATACCGCCGAATGGAATCAGCGATTCAACCAGCGCCCAGTCCACCTTGTCAGCATCGGCAGATGCTTTCAGTTGACGCAGCAACATGGGTATAAAATAAAGGCCAGGTTCAATGGTGAATACCTGCCTTTCTTCAATCGGGCGGGTCAGGCGCAGGGCCGGATATTTATCCGGTGCTGCCTGGGTATCACCCGCGGGATTCTGCTGAAACCCACCAACATCGTGAGTCTGTAGTCCTAACAGATGCCCCAGACCATGAGGCAGGAAGCTAAAGGTCAGGTTCCGCTCAATCATCTCGTCAGGGCTGCAGTTCATAATGCCCGCGTCGCGCAGTATATGCGCCAGGCGGTAGTGCATTTTCTCATGCAGATCTGCGTAATTGTCACCGGTTCTGATGTCACTGATGATGGCCAGCTGTTCGCGTTCCATGGCCGCCAGCAGATCAGCAAACGGACCGCGGGTGCTGGTATAGGTGCGGGTAATATCAGCAGCATAGCCACGGTAACTGGCACCGGCATCGATGAGCATGGAACGGATTTCAGCCGGAGGCTGCATCTCATAATGCTGATAGTGCAACACGGCACAGTTCTCATTAAGGGCAACAATCGCTGAATAGGGCGCCTGTTGTTCGCGATGGCCGGTGGCGCCGAGATAGTGGTGAGCTATCCCGAATTCTGACTCACCTCCAAGCCACGCAGCCTCTGCCGCAAGATGCCCGCGTACCGCGATCTCATTGGCGATTTGCATAACCCGCAGTTCGTAGTCAGTTTTGTAAGCACGGCTGAAGTGCACCTGGTTAAGGAAGCTCGCCTGATTAACCTGCTGAATACCGAGTTGTCGGGCGAGCTCAGTCTCCTCACCGATAAACAGCATATCCTGACCATTGCCAACGAGATTATGCGCATCCTCCAGACTGGTAACGGCGTGGATTTGCCAGTCACGGGTCCAGGGCGCATCAGGCGTTGATGCAGGCTTATGCCAGTAGTCTTCGGGTTGGCTCAGGAGCATCGCGGGTTGTTCACCAGCCCGTAACAGGATGAATGAATCGGGTACATCGGTAACGGGAGCAAGCGCCTTGAAATGCGGATTTACGACGAAGGGGTAATGATGGTCATCGAGAAAACAACCTTTGAGGCTACCCGAGGAAATCAGGACAGCACTCGCACCCTGGTCCTGCGCGGCCTGCAGATAACCCGCTGTGATCTGTTGCAGATGCTCAGAATACAGATTGTCCGGATCAGTCACCTTGATACTCATATGTCCTTCCTGTCAGGCTGCTGAGTGGTTTTCTACTTCCCTCTGGCAGCAAAAAATCTTCATATCGGGACAAATACGCTTTCAGTCGTTCACAGCAGATGTCCCATTCTGTCGCGTTTGGTGTCCAGGTAACTCCTGGCCTGTGGTTGCGGTGTGGTGATCAGTTGCACCCGGCTGCATACCTCAATTCCAGAACCCTCAAACGCACGGATCTTTTCTGGATTGTTGGTCATCAGGTTTATTCTGGAGATGCCCAGATCACGCAGAATAGCCAGTGCGTAAAGATAGTCACGCTGATCGACGGCGAACCCCAGAACCTCATTGGCTTCGATAGTATCATAGCCCTGTTCCTGCATGGCATAGACCCTGACTTTGTCACCGAGACCGATGCCGCGACCTTCCTGGTGCAGATAGATCACGACGCCTTCTTCCGCTGCGATTATTGCCAGCGCAGCGTCCAGCTGTTGCTTGCAGTCACATTTGCAGGAACCAAACACCTCGGAGGTCAGGCATGCAGAATGAATCCGGACATTAACGGGGCTCTGTCGGTTCAACCGGCGCGACACAATAGCAAGGGGTTCGGTGGTTTCACCAGCGACATGATCAGTCTGGCGATAGACTCTTAATCGTAGCTCGCCGAATACTGTTGGTAACAGGGTTTCAGCATAGATCCGAAGTGGATTGACCGGATTGGCAGACATGGGTGGACTCCTGAGTTGAAAAAGGCTTCCACTGCTCTGGGTGACTGATGGGAAATGACTTATGAGACCGGTGAGAAACTTTGCCAGTGTGGAAGGCAGGCTGCCGGTCAGCCCGCAGGTAAATTATACGAGCTGAATACCGAATGCCAGCCGGGACACGGATCATCATCATGCTGAAGCGGGTAAATCAGTGTGGTTGATGTCGAACGGACACTTCCGGCGTCGGTAGGTTTGTAGCATAGCCCGGGCAGTTCCGGTATCTTCACTGCAGTTGATGCTAATGATCCTGCGGAGAAAACCTTGAACAAATATCAAACCCTGCTGATTGAAAAGCGTGGCCAGGTTGACTGGCTGACACTTAACAGACCGGAATCTCTCAATGCCATTACGACTGAAATGGTCACGGAGTTGCGGGATTACTTTGGCGGTCTGCGGGAAGACAGAGATACCCGGATTGTCGTGATGCGTGGTGCCGGACGTGCTTTTTGTGCTGGCCTTGACATCAAGGCAATGTCAGCACCGGATGTCGAAAGACCCTTTGGTTACGGCTGGGGCTTTCAGGGTTATCTTGCAGACGTTTATATCCGGATGCGGCGTTGTCCGCAGCCTATCATCAGTCTGGTGCAGGGGGCAGCCTGCGGCGGGGGCTTCTCATTCGTGATGGCATCGGATATCCGCATTGCCGGGGAATCAGCGAAAATGAATGCCGCGTATCTGAAAATCGGTCTGTCTGCCTGTGATATGGGTTGCAGCTATTTTCTGCCACGTCTGGTAGGAACATCGATTGCCAGCGAACTGATGCTGACGGGGCGCTTTATCCATGCCGACCGTGCATTGCGCACCAATCTGGTGTCTGAAGTGGTTGCTGACGATCAGCTTGAGCAGGCTGCGCAATCTTACATTGATGACATGCTGGCTGCCTCCCCGATGGGATTGCGCCTGACCAAGGAAGGTCTGAACTACACCATTGATGCGCAGGGCCTTGAAGCTGCCATGGCCATTGAAAACCGTAATCAGATTCTCTGCTCAAATACGGAAGATGCGAAGGAAGGTATGCGGGCCTTCGTCGAGAAGCGCAAGCCTAACTATACCGGTCGCTGAGCGCTGCTGCTGATCCCCGTTCTCTGAGTCCTGGCTGTTGCGGCAGGCGCTTCAGTAGATTCTGGGCTCTCCCTGAGGCCGGATATTGAATCGCTTGTCGGACCAGCGATACTGCTCTGGGTGCCGGAGTATGATCTGCGCGAACTGCTGATTGATGTCGGTCAGCATACTTTCCGGGGTCGATGATCTGTACGTCAGTGGATCGATATGCAGATCGAACCCGGTAGGCGTTCTGATAGCGGTCGCCATAAACAGCTGACTACCGCTGCTGGCCAGAAGTTGCGGCAGTGCCAGGGTGGTGAGCCCCAGGCAACCGAAAAAGGGTACGAAAGCCCCGCCGCGAAGGCGCGGCTGCTGATCCGGGCAAAGCAGGACCTGACCACCTTTCTTAAGTGTGGTCAGACAAATTTCGATACCTTGATCTGAATGTGGTGCCAGACCGATACCCCAGCCGTTTCTTTGCTGCCGGATCATCAGATTCAGAGACGGATTGTCGTCAGGGTGATAGTACTCTGTCGTCAGTCCATGACCGGCCAGATACCGGATCATGACTTCGCGGTTACCCTGTGGCGGTATCAGGATGATGGCTCCGCGTGGCTGGCCCTGCAGGTAAGTCTGGCAGCTGATCTCATACACTGCGCGGTTAAATCGCCTGTTGCCGGCTTTCCAGGCAAAGCCTGTTTCTAACAGCGTTTTGCCGGTTTCATGCAATGAAGCAGTGACCAGGTCTGCTAACCGGTGTCCGGAACTGCTTACCGGACTATTCCCTGACTGGATGCTTGTCTCTGTGGCTGGCGTTGCAGCGGACAGGTCATGGCAGACCCTCAGGTTTTTCACCGTGGTCTGATATTTCCTGCCCTTTCTCAGTCTCAGCAGGGTACCGGCAAAGTATCCCAGCCGGTGCACCCGGGGCAGAGGCAAAAGTGCCAGAAGATGCAGGGTGACGAACAGCACAGTCCGGGTCAGAGCATTCTTAAGGGGGGACTCCCGTGGATAATAGATTTCCGGCTCGCCCGCAGGACGTGTTCTGAATCGTTTGTATGACCAGAGATACTGAGCAGGCGTTGCTCTGACCATGGCTTCGATGCCGAGATTCAACCGCTCCAGTGGTGGTAAAACCGTTCCTGTTTCCGCTTGCAGGCCATCTTCAGCCAGTGACAGGGGTACGAAGTCTATTCTGAACCTCCCGGGTTCAGGAGTGCGGATGCAGGTGGCGGTAAATACTGCAGCGTCCGTCTGCACCGCAATCCGCGGGATCAGTTCGCTGGTAAGACTCTGGATCCCGAAGAAGCGGGCAAACTCCCCAGTGAATACATCAGGTTCCTGATCTGGCATGGTGCCGATGCAGCCACGATTTCTGAGAGTACGGATTTGCGCACGTATGCCCTGCAGGTTGTCCGGGACAAATTGCGTCCCCGTTCTGGAACGCCAGCTCTGAATGAGACGATTAAGGGTGGGGGATTTATTAGGCTGAAACATATGGGTCAGACCATAGTGTTTGCCAAGGTAATGGTTAATCAGTTCCCAGTTTCCCAGATGAGGCATGACAAAGATGATGCCCCGTCCCGCAGCCCGCGCCTGTCTGACGCTGTCTTCACCGCTGACTTCCACAATCGCGTCCAGGCAGCGTTGCGGTTTCGCTGTCCAGGCGAACGCAGTCTCGGTAATCGTTTTGCCGGTGTTGATCACGGAGCTGCGGGCCAGCCTGAGCCGGTCAGCTTCAGTCAGTTCAGGGAAGGCGATGTCGATATTTTCCCGGGTGACCTCGTACATCCTGCCCCGGCTGATCCAGATCAGCCAGCCAAGCAGACTGCCAAGTCGTTGCTGCATGGTAAGCGGCAGCGCACCCGTCAGCGTCAGCAGAGATTGATACAGGATTCGGATTAACATGCAGGGTATGGACAGTCTGTCGCTTCGGGTGTCACTGGTTTGTCACAAGCCTGTCATTTAAGCAGCGACCACGCTAAAGGTAAACAAACCTGAGGCAGGTAAACAGATTCGCTTTGCATACAGGGTCCCCGTGAATTAATGTCGGCTCTGAATAAATCTGCTTTCCCCTTGGCCGGATCAAGGGCAAAAGTATTGAGAAGCATCAACAGGAGTGAGAGATGGAACTGGTCACAATCATTATCATGCTGGCATTGCTGCAGTATATCTGGACCGTCATTCGGGTGGGGGGCGCCAGAGGCAAGTATGGCATTGAAGCACCGGCTACCACCGGTGACCCGATGTTCGAACGTCATTTTCGTGTCCAGATGAATACCCTCGAGTTGCTGGTAGTGTTTGTGCCTGCGGTCTGGTGCTTCGGCTACTATGTTGGTCAGTACTGGGCGGTCGGGCTTGGGTTAATTTATCTGACTGGCAGAATCCTGTATGCCATTACTTATGTGAAAGATCCTGCCAGCAGGGGACCAGGTGTGCTGTTATCCATGCTTTCCACGCTGGTAATGGTATTGGGTGGGTTGGCAGGCGCTGGGTGGAAATATCTGTCAGGCGTGTGAACAGGGGCGCCCGGCGTAATTCTGCTCAGGCCGATATCAGTTCCAGCGTTCGCTCGGCTACCTGAGGGTCAGTCAGCCGGTGAATGGCCGTAATGATAGGTTGAGGTGCTTGTTGCAGGCGCAGCTGGGTCAGCCAGGTATTCAGCAGGGAAGCCCGCTGAAAATCTTCCTGGCTCAGAACAGAAATCAACTGTTGCCGGATATCCGGATTTTCCCGAGCCACTGAGACTAGCATAACCAACTCTTCGCCATCTGGGCTTTCAGGGGACCTCAGAAACAGATTTTTCAGCTTTTCCAGCATGGTGCGGCTACGAAACCCTGTGATATTCAGCGACTCTAGCGCCATTCGGTTTACCCTGCAACGGCGATTTGTCGCCACCCGATGCCCCGTGGTATACATAGCGCTCCAAAAACCCGGAGGTACGTATGGCGGTAGCAGACTACAAAGCCCCTTCCACAGTTTCCGAGGCCGTTTCCCTGCTGGCATCCGCACAGATGAAAGCGAAGGTCATGGCGGGCGGTACAGATCTGATCATTCAGTCCAAAAGCCAGACAGCAGAACCGCTGCTGGTTGTGGACCTGAAACGAATTGAAACTATGAAAGATTACCAGCTGACAGATGAAGGCCTGTCGCTGGGGCCAGCGATGTGCTGTGCTGAATTTACTGCCCTGGAAGACGTTAAAGCAGTTTATCCGGGGTTGACTGAAGCCGCCTATCTGATCGGCTCCACCCAGGTACAGGGGCGTGCCAGTGTCGGTGGGAATCTTTGTAATTCATCGCCGGCTGCAGACACCATTCCGGCACTGATTGCAAATGGTGCGCAGTGCGTCATTGAAGGCCCGGATGGCGACAGAACCGTCCCGGTCGAGGATTTTGTCACCGGTGTGGGTAAAAACTGCCTGGCTGCTAACGAAATATTGAAACGTATCGTCATTCCCCGACCTGCACCGGGTACGGCTGACGCCTACCTGCGATTCATTCCCCGAACTGAAATGGACATTGCCGTGGCGGGTGCCGGTGTCAGTGTGACGCTCGATGCTGACGGTACCTGTACCGCAGCCCGCGTCGGTATCGGTGCCGTGGCACCCACTGCCATGCTCGTACCTGCGGCAGCAGCAGCGCTGGTTGGTACAAAACTGGACGACACAGCGCTTGAGGCTGCGGCCAAAGCTGCTTCAGAGGCGTCAAATCCCATTACTGACCGGCGCGGTACAGTTGAATTCAGACGACACGTAGTCGGTGTTCTGGTCAAGCGGGCAGCTAAGATTGCCCAGTCCCGGGCCCAGGGCTAAGGAGAAGTTAAAGATGGCAAAAGTACATGTAACCACGTCAGTCAATGGCGAAGAAACTGAATACCTGTGTGAACCTCATGAAACACTGCTGGATGTGCTGAGGAATAATCTGCAACTGACCGGTACCAAAGAAGGTTGTGGGTCCGGCGACTGCGGCGCCTGTTCTGTCACAGTTGACGGGCGTCTCACCTGTTCTTGCCTGGTCCTGGCAGTTGAAGCAGAAGGCCGGGAAATCGGCACAATTGAAGGTGTTGGTGATAAGGAAAAACTCAGCGTCATCCAGCAGAAATTTCTGGAACACGCTGCACTTCAGTGCGGCATCTGCACACCGGGTCTGATTGTTTCCACGCAGGCTATGCTGAAAGACAACCCGACGCCAACCGAAGAGGACGTCCGCTACTATCTCGCGGGCAACCTGTGTCGTTGTACGGGATATGACAAGATAGTGCGCGCCGTCATGGACGCCGCTGAAACCCTGCCGAGTGAGAGAGGTGCCTGATCATGAGTGAAGCACAGGACTATAAATATATTGGTCAGAGAACTATCCGCCCCGATGGTTTTGATAAGGTTACCGGTCGCGCCAGCTATGGTGCTGATCTGTCACTTCCCGGAATGATCTGGGGCAAAACGCTGCGCAGCCCCCATGCCCATGCAAGAATCACCCGCCTTGATACCTCAAAAGCAGAAGCCATGCCCGGTGTGTTAGCAGTTGCCGTGCATTCAGATTTTGCTGCCGTCAGTGATGAAGCGATTCAGGCCGGGGAAGGTTCTGCCAATCTGATTGACCTGGCGAGCAACATCCTGGCAAAGAATAAAGTCCTTTATCACGGTCATGCTGTTGCAGCCGTGGCAGCTAAAACGGAAGCCCTGGCTGAGCAGGCGCTGGCGTTGATCGAAGTCGAGTATGAAGTACTGCCGCCGGTCATGACCGCGCTGGCGGCGATGGCAGCGGATGCGCCAGTGTTGCACGACGACATGTTTACGACGGGTCTGGAAGAAACGCCGGACAAAGCCTCGAATATTGCCAATCGTGTGGAATTTAAGATTGGTGACGTTGAAGCAGGTTTCGCCGAAGCTGACGTGATAGTCGAAGGCACCTATAAAACGCCAACCTGTCATCAGGGTTACATTGAGCCCCATGCCTGCACTGTGAGATATGATGAAGACGGTCAGTCTATGATCTGGTGCTGCACCCAGGGCCACTTTGATGTCCGTACCAGTACCGCCAAGTTGTTAGGGATGGAACTCAGTAAACTCAAAGTTGTCGCCAGTGAGATTGGCGGTGGCTTTGGTGGCAAGACCACCGTGTATCAGGAGCCGGTTGCCCTCATTCTTTCGAAAAAATCCGGTCGCCCGGTGAAAATGGTGATGGACCGTGATGAAGTTCAGCTGGCTACTGGTCCTACTTCCGCTTCCCATAACTGGGTGAAAATCGGTGCCAGGAAAGACGGTACCATTACAGCCATGCAGGGTAAGTTCATTTATGAAGCCGGTGCCTTTAAGGGTTCACCGGTGATGATGGGTTGCATGACCGCGTTTACCCCTTATGAGGTGCCTAACCTCTACGCTGAGGGTTTTGACGTGGTCGTTAACAAGCCTAAAGTTGCCGCTTATCGTGCACCAGGTGCGCCGCAGGGTGAATTTGCTGCTGAGATGGCTGTTAACGAGCTGGCGGCTAAATTAGGTATGGACCCGATTGAATTGCGTCTGAAGAACGCTGCTAAAGAAGGCACTCAGACTATTTACGGACCTAAGTTCAAGCGTGTGGGGCTGGTGGAATGTCTGGAAGCTGCAAGAGACTCCGAACACTACAAGGCCGCACTGGCGGAGAATCAGGGCAGGGGGGTTGCCTCAGGTTTCTGGTTTAATGTGGGAGGTCAGTCCAGCGTCGTTATCAATATGAATCCTGATGGCACGGGTACCATCGTTGAAGGTTCACCGGATATTGGTGGCTCACGCGCCTCTATGCAAATGATGGCAGCTGAAGAACTGGGTATTCCTCTGGAAAAACTGAAACCCATCGTCGCTGATACCGAAATGCTGGCCTACAGCCAGGGTACAGGTGGCAGTCGTACCACTTTTGCTACGGGTATGGCGGTGATTGAAGCTGCACAGGATGTTGTCCGGCAGTTGAAAGAGCGCGCCGCGGCACTGTGGAACGTCACTGCTGAGCAGGTTGATTATGCCGATGGTGTTGCTTATAACACCGCAGGCGAAGACAAGATGACCTGTGCTGAAATCTGTTCTAAGGCAGATCGTACCGGTGGTCAGATTACCGGGCGTGGCAACATCAATGCCCGTGGTGCAGGCCCCAGCTTTGCCGTTCATATTTGTGATCTGGAAGTCGATCCTGAAACCGGGAAGACAGATGTTATCCGTTACACCGCCATTCAGGACGCCGGTAAGGCAATTCATCCTTCGTATGTGGAAGGGCAGTTGCAGGGTGGTGCAGTCCAGGGTATTGGTTGGGCACTGAACGAAGAATATGTTTACAGCCCGGAAGGTAAGCTCGAGAACATGGGTTTCCTTGATTATCGTATTCCTGTGGCTTCGGATCTGCCGATGATCGACACGGTGGTTATAGAGGTGCCTAACGCCTTTCATCCGTTTGGCGTTCGTGGCGTGGGTGAGTCAGGTATCATTCCACCGCTGGCAGCTGTTGGAACGGCTGCAGCGAATGCAATTGGCACACATGTTACAGAGCTGCCCCTGTCGCCACCGCGAGTACTGAAGCTGGTGCAGGAAAAAGGCTAGGATGGCGAAGGTACTATTCTCCAGTGAGCAGCAAAAACTCACTGGGGTTCCTGAAGCCACATTCAATGAAACGGACTACCGTTCTCTGACAGAAGCCATGATCCGGCGCTTTCCAGCGCTGGATCGTGCTTCGCTTCTCGACATGGCTATCGCTATTAATGGTGAAATTATCCATGAGCCGCTTCTCGAGAAGATTCCACCGGACAGCGATGTGCATTTCTTCCCGTTTATAGCCGGTGGTTGACGGCTCGCATCACCGACTTCCCGGCTATACCCCGAGACAAGAGCAATATCGTAAACCCTGGAGCCCCCTGCCTGGAAATCTAGCCTGCCAATGCCCTGGCGTGAGCAAGCGAATGCCTCCGTTTGTTCTGATTCAGTGAGCCTGAGTGTGTCGGGGCATGCCTGGATGATGTTGATCAACTTGTGAATCTCTGATGATCCAGCAGGTGATACGATGAACATATAGTGCGGGCTGCAGCGTAGTTGCAGGTAGCTGACATGGTTATATTTCTGACGATATTTGATCTAATATTAGTGCTTTCGCACTAAGTGGGGGCAGGATGGTATGTTCAGAGATCATAAAAAATTCTTGATGATTACGTCATGTCTGCTGCTTGCAGGTTGCCAGAATATTTCTGAGTCAGATCAGCCGCGACAGAGCCTTCCCGAGACGCAGCCAGTCAATGCCACTAAGCCTGAACCTGAGAGCCCCCAATACGCAGGTGGTACTCGCAATATCTTTGCTCCCCTGCAGGAAGAATCAACCCAAAGCACATTGGTAGAAGTTCCCTGTAAAGACCCTGTATCAGGCGTCGAAAACACTTTCGCTTTACTCGATCTGGATAGCGAAGTTTTTTCGTTATCGAACACCAAACCCGATCGTGCGATTGCGACCCTTCGTAACCTTGGCGTGACTATCCTCGACAAGCCAGTGAGTTCTGACGGTCAGGGTAGTTTCGGGCAACCAGCAGGGTACGGTAGTTCAACTTTCAGCAACCCAATGACTTTCCAGAATCCCTCATCATTCAATAGTGGCTACGGTGTTGCCGATATGACACCTGCTAATGGTACTGCCGAATCAGAAAACGGAAGATTTACCTGCAGTGAACTGCCTGTTTACTACAACATGTCTGCTACTGGCGTGCCTGTGAGCACTACTTCAGTGGGTGGCGCAGGGTTTGGAAGTTCTGTGGCGTCACCCGGCTTATCATTTGGTAGCGGACCAGCCGGTGGTGGATACTCTTCTGGCAGTGGGAGTGCAGGTAGCGCATCTAAATTTTCCTACGTGACGATGGGGGCCACGGATTTCGGCCGGACTGACGCGCTGATGGTTTTTTATCATCCAGAGACCGAGCAGAAAAAAAATAAAGTGAATCAGATTTTGCGCGACAGCATTGATGCGCCGGGCCTTCAGGTCTACATCGAGAGCATGGTACTGGAAGTGAACGAGGAAGGCATGGAACGACTGGGTGTCATCTATGACCGGCGTTATCCACCTAATTCCTCCGGAGCGCAGAAGAACGTCAACATCGGCCTGCTAAATCCACTTTCTCCTGCTTCCGCCAGCGCCGGGGGTACCTTCATCTCTGTCGGGAAATCTGAGGATTCCAGCGGTTTTACTCTCGATTCTTTTTATAACGTTCAACTAGATGCCATGATTGCCGATGGTACCGCCGAAGTGCTGTCGCGGCCAAGCGTGATAACACTCAACGATCGACCTGCTGTGATTGAAATCGGCGAGCAGAAACAGTATCCGATTCGTTCTACGACCAGTGGCTTTGGTGGTGCTGTGGAAGCAAGTTATTCCTTTGAAGAAGTAACACCAGGAATTCTGTTGCAGTTACGTCCACGCATTGGTGACGAAACTGATGAGGTTTCCATGGAAATTGACGTGCAGGTTAAGGCGCTGGTAGCGGCTAACGACGGCAACGCAATAAACGACACTGGTGTGGTGATTGCGACCAAGCCCGGATCATCAACACGCCGGGTTCATACCTTCGCAACTGTGCCAAACAATATGCCGATCATCATCGGCGGTCTGGTTTCCAGGAACAAGGAAGAGGTCCAGAACAAGCTGCCCTATCTCGGTGATATTCCGGTATTGGGTCGGATATTCGGTGCTGAAAGCGAATCGAGAAACAAGAAGGAAGTCATTATTGTTATCACGCCCCACATCATTCGTGATACACGTTCTGTTGGCGTTCATACTCCAAAAGACTCGGCAATGTTCGACGATAGCAACATGTTTCTTTTCCGTGACAGTTACCGGCTGCGTAGTTCAGATATATTCGATCTGGGTTTTATTTATAACTCCCGGTTGTTCCAGCAGTATAAAAGACGTGTAGATGATCTGGTGTCGAACGATCCCTCTCTGGCGACCGCCGAACCTTTCAGTCTTTTTCACGGTGATCAGTTTCCGGGTGGAGACGTTCTGGTCTCCAGAATGCTCTATGACATTGTCAAGAAGCAAAATCTCTTTGACAACGTGGTAGTTGATCAGATTGTGATAGCGGCAGGCTCGGAGGATCACAAAGGCTTTGATGACGTCATTAACTTCTACGATTCGTGGAAGCAACAGGGAAGCACCTCAGACCGTGCGTTGGAAATAGCTTTCTCAAATTCAGAAGACCGGGAGCAGACAGTTTCAGCCTATGCCAGTGTCCGGTCCGTAAGTCTGGCTCAGGCCAGGCTGGCAGATCAGATGTCTTATAAAGCATCAGAAGGCATGACCAGGATTTACATTGAGGAAGAAGACGATCTGGATAAGATCCGGGCCGCCATCGTCGTCAGAGAATTACAGCGCCTTAATGGTAGTCAGGGCGCGATGGAAATTTCACAGATGAACAGAGGCCGACAACTGATACTTCCGGTGATTACCAAGGATAAGTTTTACCTGCTGGATAAACAGGTTGCCAGAATCTATACAGAGATAAAGAATTACTACAGCTTGCTGGAAGAAGCGTTGCGGGATACTTATGCTGAAATCGATAAGTTCGGGACCAGCCAACCCTGATTCCAGTGTGGGGTACTGACCTTCAGCACAGGCTTGATTGAGGAGCAGGGTACCGGTTCGGCTACAGGCATGTCGTCAGGCTACTGTCCTGATAAGTCAACAGAGAAGTCCTTCCTGAATCTTGCGCTCTGGCTGTTCATGCTTCGTGATACTTTGCAGAACAATGCCATGCCAGGAGGGGATTCATGATTACGAGAGTCTTGTCAGCCCTTTTACGGGCACTGAGATTCGGTGGTTGCCGGTCAGAACGTCATGGGCTGATTTCTGCGGATGATATAAACCAGACATCGGGCTCGGTGGTTCAGGTTGAGCTTCTGCAATCTTATCCGCTGTTCGTTGCCAGGTTACTGATCTGGTGGGCAGGTGCATCAGACGTCGTACAAGTCCGGCATGGCGTTGATCTCTACCGGATAACTTACCTGACGCTGGATGAAAAGGGGCATCATCTGACGAAGGTCAGTGGCTTGCTTGCTCTGCCGAGGGGCGTGCCGCCAACATCTGTAGTGAGTTGGCAACATGGCACTCAGACCCTGAGAGCGAACTCGCCATCCAAACCGACCTATGAAGAAGGCGTTCTGGTTTCATTTCTGTTTGCCGGCAATGGTGCTGTGCTACTGGCACCTGATTATCCTGGCCTGGGTGTGTCGGAAGCGCCACAAGCCTATTACCATAAAGCGTCCACTGTCGCCGCTGTGCGCGATTTAATTGTTGCGAGCCATTCTGTACTTCTGGCTTCAGGTCGTTCGGTCCCCAAAAACTTATTCCTCGCCGGTTTCTCTGAAGGTGGTTATGCCACAATGGCAGCTGCTGAAAGTATTGAGGCCGTACCTTTTCCGGAACATCAGCTAAAAGCAGTTGCTTCTGTTGCTGGCCCCATTGACCTCGCGGACTCCGCGATGCCCGGCCTGGAACATGCCCGTTCTGCCAGCGCGCCGATGTATATGGCATTTCTGCTGAGTTCACTGGCGAGGGTGTATGGACACGACCTCACCGGCGTTTTCCGGGAACCGTACGCTCAAAGCATACCCACCTTGTTTGATGGTGAAACCAGTGGTGATGATATTATCCGGGTTCTGCCAACTGATGTGAGCGATTTGCTGGTTGATGGTTTTTTCGCAGATTACAGAGCAGGGCGCCACGAATGGGTGCATGAGGTACTGAAGTCAAATGGACTCGCTGGGTGGCAGCCCTTGACGCCTTTGCGTCTTTACTATGGCATGACCGATCTGGATGTTGCGCCGACTGAAGCGCAACAGAAAGCCGGTCAGTGGCAAAGCTCTGGACTTGATGTGCAGGCAATCAACGTAGGTGACTATGATCACAACAGTTCGGTTGTGCAGGCTGCGCCATTAATTCTTAACTGGTTCGGTCAGTACTGAAGCGCGATTACCAGCGGGCCATACCTGGGGGGGCTGCGTCCTGATGGCCAGGGTCCACTTATGAACGCCAGGCTCTCACCAGCCTTGCACTGTCTCCCGTGTCTGTCCTCTCAGGCATTGGATCTCTGGCACTGGCTCTCTGGCACTGGCTCTCTGGCACTGGCTCTCTGGCACTGGCTCTCTGGCAATGTAAGCCCGGAGAAGTCTGCTGCACTTAAGTAACATCAGATTAACAGAGAAGTTTCGTCAGGGCATTTTTGTTCAGGACCTTTTTGTCAGGACCTTTTAGTCAGACCTTTTAGTCAGTAGAGGGGAAAGATACCCGCCGGAAATTACGAAAACGCTTAAATTTTGCAAGCTTTCGAGGACGGCTTCGACACCGTCATGGCTGAAGAGTGTATGAGTCAAATGTTCCCTGGAAAAGGAGGTTAAATTTGGCAATTTGTCGAGTAGCAAGCTGCAATAGTGAATTCTCAACTGTGTAGTACTACTACCTTTTTATAGTACTACTTTTGCTTAATACTACTTCGTGAGCCGGTACAATCCGGCGCGGCAGATACTCGTGGTTTCCACCTGCCTGTCATTATCCGGTAGACGATGAAGCTGCCAATCAGGGCGTCGAAAATCAGGCAAGCCAGGGGCAGGTCGAGCAATTGTGTAGGTAACGACCTGGGAAAGAAATCCCAGATAATGTGGGAAAACCATGCGCTGGCAACAAACCAGGGTGACAGGAAGTAACCTGCAACAGCTAACCCGATGATCAGGGCGAACACGGCGTATTCTATCGATTCACCTGTTGAGGCATAGGTGGCTCCCAGCCAGACTGTAAACAATGACCAGCCTGCTAATTCTTCTCGTGGCCGTAGCCAGTACAACCCCGCGATGGGAATCAGAGGAAGCGCAGGTGCGCCGTTGATCAACAGGTCGTTCGCTACTGCTAACCCGACAAGCCTGCTGGTCAGTAGCACCAGAAATATTAGCAGCATGGCGATCAGGACAGGGCGAAGGATCATTGAGTGAGACTCCGGCACATTGAGGAATCCTCCAGTTTCTACTTGTCAGTGATCATTCGGTTGTTGAGTTCCTGACGAGGAACCAGTAGGTGCTGAACGGGATTCTAGGCGTAAATTTCGCAGGACGCACCGGTTGGGCGTGAGTCAAATTGTCGCAGGTCGCGATTCTTGTCTGTTCAGAGACTGAACCAGAGGATTGTAGAAGTCATGCCTCATCAGTTAAACCCATCCGGGTTCTTCTGCTGCCACCGCCAGGCATCACGCAGTATATCCTGCAGATTTTTCTCTGCCTTCCAGCCAAGTTCCTGCTCGGCCAGCATGGGGTCTGTATAGCTTGCAGGAATATCACCAGCCCTGCGCGGACCAAATACATGGGGTATTTCTATGTTAGTGACATGCTGAAAACTGGTAACAATATCCATGACTGAATAACCCTTACCAGTACCCAGGTTATAGGTAACCAGCCCGGGGTTCTGATCAAGTTTCCTGACGGCTGCGAGATGGCCCTTTGCCAGATCGACGACATGGATATAGTCGCGGATGCAGGTGCCATCTGGTGTGGGATAATCGTTGCCGTT
>JAGRIO010000248.1 GCA_020443225.1 Pseudomonadales bacterium | reverse complement strand
GAACGTGACCGTTACCTGTTTATGGCTAACCGCGGGCTTAACCAGGCTTCGGTGGGCCGGGTCTCTCTCGATCTTACCGAAGGTCTGGTGGGTTATGTGGGTGAGCGGGCCGAGCCGGTAAATCTCGACAACGCCCCTGAACATCCCCGTTACCATTATGTGGAAGAAATTGGTGAAGAACCTTTCAGCGCCTTTCTCGGGGTTCCGATTATTCACCATCGCAGGGTGCTGGGGGTTCTGGTAGTACAGCAACGTGAAGCCCGCCGCTATGACGAAAGTGAAGAAGCTTTTCTGATTACCCTGTCAGCCCAGCTGGCAGGTGTGATTGCCCATGCCCGCGCGACTGGTGCCCTGTTGAACGCAACTCCGGAGAATCTCCCCGCTTCGCGCTTCCGGGGTATGTCCGGGGCTCAGGGCGTTGCCATTGGGACCGCCATTGTGGTCTATCCCGATGCTGACCTGCACACAGTACCTGACCGTTCGACTGACAATCCTGACCATGAAATTGCGTTGCTGCGGGAAGCGGTCGCAGAAACCCGCAATGAAATTACTGAAATCAGTCGCAAGTTGTCTGACAGGCTCAAGGCGGAAGAGCTCAGTCTCTTCGATGCTTACCTGCATATGCTGGACGACACTGCGCTGGGGGGCGAAATCGTCGAGCTGATTCGCGCCGGCAGTTGGGCGCAGGGTGCGTTGCGGGATGTGATTCTGGCGCATGTCGCTAACTTCCAGGCAATGGAGGATCCCTATTTGCGGGAGCGGGGTACTGACGTGCTCGATCTTGGTCAGCGGGTACTGGCCAAGCTGCAGAGTACTCAGGATAAACGGCTCGACTATCCCCGTGACACCATTCTGGTGGGTGATGAGCTGACGGCCGCGATGTTTGCCGATGTGCCCAGAGATCGCCTGCTAGGACTGGTTTCTGTCAAGGGTTCCGGCAGCTCTCATGTGGCGATTCTGGCGAAAGCGATGGGCATTCCGACGGTGATGGGGGTCGAGGACCTGCCGATTCATCTGATGGAAGATCAGCCTCTGATTGTCGATGGCTTCGACGGTGTGGTGATTACCCATCCCGATGCTGACCAGAAATCCATTTATCAGGAAATACTGCGGGAAGAAGCCGCGCTGACGGAAGGACTGGAAGAACTCAAATCCAAACCCTGCGTCACCCTGGACGGGCACCGTATCAGATTGTGGGTGAATACCGGGCTGATGAATGACGCCGCCCGGTCGCTGGATCGTGGTGCCGAAGGTGTGGGGCTGTACCGGACCGAAGTGCATTTCATGATGAACGATCGCTTTCCCACCGAGGAAGAGCAGAAGAATATTTACCGTGAGCATCTGAAAGCCTATGCGCCCCGTAATGTCACCATGCGCACCCTGGATATTGGTGGCGACAAGGCTTTGTCGTATTTTCCTATTAAGGAAGAAAACCCGTTTCTTGGTTGGCGAGGCATCCGGGTAACACTGGATCATCCAGAGATCTTCCTCGCTCAGGTGCGGGCGATGATCCGAGCTAACGAAGGTGTGAATGCCTATCTGCGGATCATGTTGCCGATGATTTCCAGTACCGCTGAAGTTGATGAGGCTCAGCGTCTGATTGCTCAGTGTTATCGTGAGATCATCGAGGAAGGTGCAGAGGTTGAGATGCCGGACGTCGGCGTCATGATTGAAGTACCGGCGGCCGTGTATCAGGCCAGGGATATCATCAAGCGGGTTGATTTCCTCTCTGTGGGCAGCAACGACCTCATCCAGTATATGCTGGCTGTCGACCGTAACAATTCAAGGGTCGCAGAGCTCTATCAGGAGTTTCATCCGGCAGTGCTGCATGCCCTGAAGCATGTGGTGGAGGCCGCCCACGCGGAAAACAAACCCCTGGGAATATGTGGTGAGATGGCGGGCAACCCCGCCGCCGCTATTTTGCTGACAGCTATGGGTTATGACGTACTGAGTATGAACTCCACCAACCTGCTGATGGTGAAATGGGCTGTGCGCAGCTTTGAGCTCTCAAAGGCCAAACGGATGCTCAATAAAGTGCTGAAAATGGATAACGCCTGGCTGATCAAGAATTATGTAGACGAGCAGATGCGCAAAGCGGGTCTGGGTCGTATCGTCCGGTCAAGGCAGGTCTGAGTGATCCTGACCCTGATCTGTTGGTGTGAGCGAGAAATTCCGGGCGGTGTCAGGCACTCCGTGGGCCAGAAAACCTCTTTCCTCAAATTCTGTGCGACCGTTGTGGTGGATTTTCACAATGGTCGATGCGGTGGTGCCATAGCTGTCTGAAACGATGAACCGGCTGGAGAAAGGAGAGTCATCGCCACGGTTAAACAACAGCCCGAAAAGCTGTTCCTGCGCGAAGCCGTTGGGCTGATAACCCGCCAGCTCTTCTCTGGCAGTGATGACTTTGGGCCAGTCACAGTCCAGTAACTGGTTGCTGAGGCCATAATATCCGGGTGTCAGGCAGCGGGGCTTATCAATGCGGTTGCTGTAGTACCAGGTTTGTTGTCCATCATTCAGCAACAGGTTAAAGCCACGAAATTCCTGCGCTATGGGCAATAAGCCGGCCACATAATCATCACAGCTCTGGGTGCCGCTAAGGAAATCTGCCACCAGTGCGCCGCGCGATCTCGGTGGAATGGGGTCTGGCGGTGTTTCGCGGAAGTTAGTGACAGCCGCAAAGCGGCCTGATTGAGTAACCCCCAGCCAGGTACCACCTGCTTCCAGATCGCGGCCACCCAGTACCTGCGGGTAATCATGCCACCAGTCTGCGCGGCTTGCCGGTCGCCCGTAATATTCGTCACGGTTGGCCGCAACCACCAGACGATGAACCGGATCGGGTGAAACAGCGAACAGAATCAGGCACATAGACGAAAAAGGCAGTAAAAGAGTGGGAGCGTGAGTTTATCATTGTCGCCGCTTACAGGATAATGCGGGCCAGCTCTTCGAAACGGATTTACTCATGTGGCACTACCCACAGTTCGACCCGGTAGCCATCAGTCTCGGTCCCCTTAAGATTCACTGGTACGCCCTCAGTTATCTGATCGGTATCGGTATCGTCTGGTGGCATCTTGGCTACCGCAATCGCCGGCGGGAGCTGGGCTGGACTGATGATCAGATCTCCGACATCGTCACTTATGCGGTTTTTGGCGTGATCTTGGGCGGGCGTATCGGCTACATGCTGTTTTATGGCTGGGAAACCCTGGTGAATGAACCCAGCGCACTGTTCCGGGTCTGGCAGGGTGGCATGTCATTTCACGGCGGTCTGTTAGGCGTACTGCTGGCGATGATGCTGTACGGCCGCCGGCATCAGAAAACCTTTTTCCAGATGACTGATTTCATCGCTCCCAGTGTTCCCATCGCCCTGGGGTGTGGCCGTATCGGCAATTTTATTAATGGTGAACTCCCCGGGCGGGTCACCGATGTGCCCTGGGCGGCTATCTACCCGGGCGATACCATCGGCCGGCACCCTTCCAGTCTCTATCAGGCTTTCGCAGAGGGAGTGGTTTTGTTCACCCTGTTGTGGCTGTTCACACTGAAACCCCGGCCTCGGGTAGCCACGTCTGGCGTCTTCCTGATGGGATACGGTACTCTTCGGTTCTGTACCGAGTTTTTCCGGGAACCCGATGCACACCTGATGTATGTCGCGTTTGACTGGATGACCCAGGGGCAGCTGCTTTCCTTACCTATGATCATTCTCGGACTGGGAATGGTGATTTACAGCAATAAAACCAGAGAAGTTTGACAAGCCTATGATTATTAAACCCAGAATTCGTGGATTCCTGTGTACTGCCGCCCATCCTGAGGGTTGTGCCAGAGATGTGGAAAACCAGATTGCGCACGTCAGGCAGGCCGGTGTACTGGAAAACGGTCCGAAGCGGGTGCTGGTGATTGGCGCTTCAGGTGGTTACGGGCTGGCTTCCAGAATCAGCGCTGCCTTTGGTGCTGGTGCGGCGACTATTGGCGTATTTTTTGAGCGTCCGGCAGAAGGTAACCGGACTGCATCTCCTGGCTGGTACAAGTCCGCCGCGTTTACCCGCCTGGCGGCAGCCGAGGGCCTCTATGCAAAGAACCTTAATGGCGATGCCTTCTCTGCAGAAATGAAGCAAGCCACCATTGACCTGATCAAAGAAGATCTCGGGCAGATTGATCTGGTAGTTTATTCTCTGGCGGCACCCATGCGACAGCTGCCCGGTGGTGAACTGGTACGCAGCACCCTGAAACCTGTTGGTGAGCCGTTTGAAGGGGCAACTATTGATTTCAATACCGGTGAAATGCGCTCTATCAGTCTGGAGCCTGCGAACCAGGATGAGATTAACGACACCGTTAAGGTGATGGGTGGTGAAGACTGGGAACTATGGATTCAGGCGCTGCTGGAAGCCGGTGTTCTGGCCGAAGGCTGCGTGACCACCAACTATACCTACCTGGGCAGTGAAGTAACCTGGCCCATCTACTACCACGGCACCATCGGCAAGGCCAAGGAAGATCTGGACCGCGCTGCAAAAGCGCTGCAGGACCCCATGGCAGGCGTCAACGGCAAGGCATATGTAGCAGTGATGAAAGGACTGATGACTCAGGCTGCATCAGCTATTCCGGGTATGGCGGTTTATCTGTCTTTGCTGTTTAAAGTCATGAAGGCGAAGGGTACTCATGAAGGGTGTATTGAACAGACTACCCGGCTTTACCACGACCGGCTGTATGGCGGAGAACTGGCGCTGGATGAAGCCGGGCGTATCCGGCTGGATGACTGGGAACTGACTGACGAGGTTCAGAACTGGGTGAAAGAGCGCTGGGCCCGGGTGACCACTGAAAATCTTGATGAGCTGACGGACTTTGCCGGTTACAAGCAGGCATTCCTGCAAATGCACGGGTTTGATTTTGATGGTGTGGATTATGATGCCGATGTCGACCCTGACGTTCAGATGCCGCTGGCATTCGGTGGCTGACGCTCACCCGGATTACCCCAAAGCGCTTACAGACTGAAAGGATAATCACCGCTTAGTCTGTCAGCGTGGTAATTGCACACTGCCGGCATGACTACTCATAGTGAGATGCCGGCTGCCGACAGGCCGTTTAAGACGATCTTCCCTGGTGCTCTGCAGCGTCCGCACTTCCTGCTGCGGATTATTTATCTGCCACGTACCCTCGCCTATGTGCTGGCGGCGGCGGTCACGCTGGCTGCTGACCCCTTACCTTTCAGTATGACCCTGACGGTCAGTGTGCTGGCCTTTGTGCTGCTGTTTCCTCATTTGTTGTTCCTTGCCTGCTGGCGCTGGGCTAATCATGCGGAAGGTGCAAGATGGTCGATGCTGGCTGACAGCCTGCCAGTCACCCTGCTGATGCTCGTCAATAACTTCGCATTGTTCCCGGTCACCAGTTTTGTTTCAGCCCTGTTGATGAGCAGTCTGATCATTGCCGAAATACGCCTGACCCTTATTAATCTGATGATATTACTTGCTTTCAGCAGTCTGGCGTCCCCCAGCTTTACGGAACTGTTAGCAGATCCTTTGCAGGCTCAGGTCAGTTCGGTATCAGTGCTTTTATACTCTGCGCTGGTGGCAACCCTGGGCTTCCGGACCAGTGCCAGTCTGGGTCAGGAAGGTAAAGTGTATGCGAACCAGCACGATGAGACCCGCCGCCTTGTTGATCATCTGAAGCGCTATGTGAGTCCGCAGACCTGGACCACAGACGCGCCGCCCAACCGTTCCTCGATCGCCTTGCCGATCGCGACCCGCTCGCTAACCGTGAACGGTTTGGCCGTTTCGTTCTCGTCGCGTTCGGGCGCGCGGCTCCAATAAAGTGCATAAACCT
>JAGRIO010000247.1 GCA_020443225.1 Pseudomonadales bacterium | reverse complement strand
GGCCGCGCCTCAGCCGCAGCTGAGCGCGCCCCAGAGCTTCAGCCATGTAGCTGTTTCCACTCGCCAATGTCGGTGGCGGCGCCTTCATGCAGCTGTACGCCAAACATGTACTGGCCGTCACTTGCTTCCGTAACCCAGCGAACATCGCTGGTGAGAAAAAATTTACCCGGGCGTGAAGCCATATCTACCCACAAGTCGAGCTGGCAACCAGCCGGAATATAAGTCCCGGTCTGAACTTTGATACCACCGGCAGAAACATCCAGCGCATTACAGGAAACCGTCGTCCCAACCAGATCTTCGTTTTCACATTCCACAATTTGTACAAACAGTCGTTCGTGGCTGGCTTTGCGATAGTCGTGACGCTTTTCATGATTCATGTCGGTCATGGTTCTGGCCTTTACGGGTCGTTGCTTGCGCCGGGCATCGGCAAGACTGATTATCTTAGACATCAACAGTGATGTTGCCATTCTGGTGCCCTCTCTGAAAATTCTGGTCATGCTTTAGCTATAGCCAAAGTCGTGCCATGTTTTCACTAATGCGCCAGCACCCTTAAATATCAGTAACTTACCGTGATTTCGCCCTGTTATTTGACTGCTAGGCGGCGTATACTCCGCTGACCCTCTGCGGTCGCTTTTGACGAAAATTGACACCGGGCGTCACCCCCCATCAGGCTTAGTGCCTGCTGACCGGAGCCAGCCCGCGCAGAAACCGGAGACCTGACTGCCCATGAATGCTTTTTTCGACCAGTTTAATGCCCAGCAGCATAACCTCGACACCGCCCTTTGCGTTGGTCTGGACCCAGATATCAACCGCCTGCCGGCCTGCATCAGAAACAGTGACAAACCTATATTTGAATTCAACAAAGCGATCGTCGATGCGACCAGCGATCTGGTGTGCTGCTACAAACCTCAGATAGCCTACTACGCCAGTTGTGGGGCAGAAGCTGAGCTGGAAATGACCATTGCCTACATCAAAGACAAGGGCGTGCCTGTGTTACTCGATGCCAAGCGAGGCGATATTGGCAGTACCGCAGAGCACTACGCCAGAGAGTTGTTTGATCGCTACGGCGCGGATGCCATCACCGTAAACCCCTATATGGGTTTTGATTCCTTTGAGCCATACCTCGCCTACGAAGACAAAGCCGTCTTCCTGCTGTGCCGGACTTCCAATCCCGGTGGCGCTGATTTACAGAATTTGCGGCTGGAGAATGGCAAAGCGCTGTACGAGCAGGTGGCTGAACTCGCTGCCGGCGAATGGAACCGTAATGGCAATATTGGTCTGGTCGTGGGCGCGACCAATCCGGATGAGCTGGCAAGAATCCGCGAGATCACCGGCGACATGACGTTCCTGGTACCGGGCATTGGCGCACAGGGCGGCGACATCGCAGCCGTTATGGCTGCAGGGCAGGGTGGTCATATGATTCTGAGTTCTTCCCGGGCTGTACTCTATGCCTCTGCTGACACCGATTTCGCTGCAGCAGCGAGAACGGTTGCAGAAGCGACTGTCAGGGAAATCAACGAGCAGAAATAGCGGAACCTCCAGTCCCCATGTCACCAGTGACCATTCGTTACCTGGCGCGCAGCTACTTTGTACTGGCGCTGGCGCTGATTAGCTGGCTGGCTTTTACCAGCGATACTTCTGCGCCCGTGTTTATGTTCTGGGACAAGTTAAATCATGCGGTTGCTTTCTTTGCACTGGCAGGGCTGATCGATTACGCCTGGCGAGGCTATGGCTGGAAATGGCTGTTTCTGATCGGCTATGGGCTGTTCATTGAAGCCGGCCAGTACCTTCTCGGTTACCGTTTCTTCGAATCCGCTGATCTTATTGCCGACGGGACCGGCATTGCGATTTATCTGCTGTTTCGCGATACAATTCCCAGCCTCCCCATGCTCGACATGCTGAGACAACCCCTGAGCGATAATTGAGGTTATTTATGAGACATTTCCTGACAAATTCTGTTCGCTTCATCCGACGGGCCAGCTGGCTGGCACTGGCTGGTGGTTTAGTCCTGACGTCCACTGCACAGGCGGGCTGGGAACTGGACAACGAAGCTTCATCGATCAGTTTTACCAGTGTCAAGAATGCTCGCATAGCAGAGGCTCACCTGTTTCGCGATGTGTCAGGTACCGTGACTGACGCGGGTATGGCCAGCATCGCTATTGATCTGGCATCTGTGGAAACCAATATTCCCATTCGTAATGAGCGGATGCAGAAGATGCTGTTTGACGTGGCCAACTTTCCTCGGGCTACTGTGATTGCTGAGTTACCGATGAAAACCGTGATGGGTATCAGCCCCGGCACGTCACTGCCACTGGATCTGCAGGCAACCCTGAATCTGCACGGAAAGCAGCTCGATATATCCGTACCGGTGATGGTGTTGCGACTGGAAAACAACACCTGGCAGGTGTCCAGCGTCAAGCCCGTGGTGATTGATGCGGGTGCATTTGATCTGGGGGATGGGGTAGAGGCCCTGCGGGAGATTGCCGGATTGGACCAGCGGGGGCATTTGAACGAAAACCTACGGTTTTGACTCCCAGGCCCTCCGCGTAACCGTAGGTTTCCGAATAATCACCCCTTCCCCTCATCTTCAATAAAGTACGTACCATTGGGCAACACATGCTTATAGGGCAATAACGAGATATGGGATAAGGTCTTGTCGTCGATATCCTCCCCCTGCTGCCGGAGCTGCTCAACCACGTCATTTATCTTGATCGTGTTCCAGTACAGAATGGCATTGGATACAAAGCTGAGGCTGCTGGCCTTGTTCATGATTTCCTCATAGTCCCCAGTGGTGAATTCACCCTGGTCCGCAAAGAATATCCAGCGCGGCAGTTTGTGCCGGTATTCCCCTTTATTCAGTTGCCGCTGGACGGTTTGGCGCAGGTCTTTGTCAGTTAGGTACCGCAGAATGTATTCGGTCTTGATGATCCGGCCCAGGTTGGTAAAGGCCTTGGTGAGGCGATCGGAGGGTGAACTGTTGGTCAACCGTTGAACGATGACGTGTGCTGGCGCAGTTTTTTGTTTCAGAGAAATGACCACCCGCATCATGTATTCCCATTGCTCCTCAATAATCGCCAAATCAGCTGTTTTCGTGAGTAAATGGTTGAGGTCACCGTAATCGACGGATTTGTCGATACGGTATAGCTGCTGATCCTTCAGATCCCGAATGCGTGGCATAAAGTAGAAGCCGAGCAAATGACAGAGGGCGAAGACGATTTCAGTGTACCCATGCGTATCGGTGGTGTGCTCTCGGATTTTCAGAATTGTGTTGTTTTCCAGCAGACCGTCCAGAACATACAGGGCTTCACGAGGGCTACAGGAAATGATCTTGGTGCTGAACACGGAATATTGATCGGATACGTGGGTGTAGATCCCGATGGCTTTTTCATAGTAGCCGTAATAGCGGGGATAGTATGAAGCCAACAGGCTGTCGGCGCGGATTTTAAAGCGTTGCGCATCTGAAGAGGACAATGTACCGGAGCCATACACCGCACTCAACGGCAGCTCATGGTGTTGATTCACAATTTCAGCACTGGCGTTGATCAGGGTTTCTTCGCGAATATAGTATTGCAGGATATGCCTTAGCATATCGACAGTAACGCCATTGACGCTGTTACTCATGGACACGACGCCCAGGTTTGTGGCTTGTGAAATAATGGCAGCCATCAGGCTTTTGTAAAAGTTTTTGGGCCGTGACTGGTGATGTTGGATAGGGACAAAGTGACGACTGTAATGCGTCATTTGATCCACCTCCATCAGCAATTGCTCGATGCGTATGCTGGGCATATGCGCATCGATCACCTTTTGCAGTTGGTTGACTTTATCCGGTACGTCCAGCTTGTCGTCACGCTTGAGTTTCAGCCGGCCATTGTGTATCTCGGCGAAATTATCCAGTCCAAAACGCTTTTGCGCTGCTGACACCGCTTCGTGGAACTGGGTTGAAATGGCGGAACGCACTTCGTGTGGCAAAGGCTGCTGTAGCTCGGTATAGACGGTGTGTTTGGTTTCATCCCAGTTGGGCTCGTTCAAGGTCAGATCCCAGAACGACACATGCTGTTTGCTCTGTGGTAAATACAAATCGCCGGAACGCAACGCATCTTTCATCGCGAGAGCAAGGCCCATTTCCCAAACATTGCGATTGATGTTGCCGGTTTGATCTTTAAGGCTGCGACGCAGCTCGCGGGGAATGAACGCAGTCGGTGTATTCTCCGGCAGTTTTTTCAGATCGCCGTCATCCAACTGCCGGACGAACTGGATGGCTTTTATCAGTGGCCCAGAACCTTTCGCCACTTCAAACGGTAACTGTATAAAGTCGGAAAAATACTTTCGTAAACTGGGGTAACGGGTCAGCAACAAATCGCAGTAGCCGCATTCTTCCAGGCGTTTAAAAATGTGCAGGTCGTCAATGGAGGCTAGCAAGTGTTTCTCGTCAATACGCTGCCATAAGTCATTCTTGTACAACGGCTGTTCATCCGGCCATTCCAGCAAAACATGCGTGGTATCGAGCACGGCGTCGATAGCTTTCTTCTGGCGTTTGCGGAATTCCTTGTGCTTTTTGTCGTGACTGTTTCTGGTTTGTCGGCACAGTTCCGTCATGTACTGATCGTGCATTTTGACCAGGTTATCCAGCAGAATCTTGCGGGATTCTAACAGGAAGCACACCATCAGGGCATAGCGCTTGTGGTCTTTGAAGCGTTTCATGTCCTTGGCGCTGTAGCGCTTGGTCAGTCGATACAGGTAGTGAAGAAAAGCGGTATCAATGACCTTTTCCTCGAATTCATTAACGCCGGTGGCCACCAGATTGTCATAGCGCTCCAAATAGCGTTTCAGTGATGAGATTTTGGCGGCCGGTGGATACTCTTTGAGTTGGTTGAAGTAGGTTCGCTGATTACCGTCTGTGGTTTGCAACAGATCGTCGATGGCACCGCGCAGTTCAGGGGACATCTGATCAAACACCTGCTCAAAAAGCTGAGTGTGAACCTGGTTACAAATACGGATGATCTGCCGTTCGATGGTCGAGGGCCCGGGTAATACAATACGGTTCAGCAGCAGGTAGCGCTCTGCCCGGTGAAAAAGTTCATCCGGCAGCAGCCCCTGGCGAGCATATTCTTCAATCCAGCGGTCCAGATCCGCTTCCGCTTTGTCATCAAACCGCTGAAAGCCCAGATACTTGAGGATGTTGTTCCGATGCTCCAATAGTGTCGCTTCCCGCTCGGGCACGTCCACGGTTAGCGTGGGCGGGAGGTCGAGTTGACTGCTCAGGTAGCTGATTACCCGGGGGGATAGATCATGGAGTTGGTTAAGAAACCGGCCATAGAGACGCATGGCGCACAGTTGGATAGCAAATCCCAGACGGTATTGCTTACGGTACTTGTTGACCACCTGGCAATCGCGTCGGCTCAGCGTCCAATCGCGAACCATTTCTTCGTCGGAAAATCGTTGTGGCAGCATTAACGGCTGGTATCGCTGCTGGTTGGTTAAGAACTGCTCTTTGGCTGTCATGGGTTCTCACTTGGGCTCAGTCACGCCAACTACTCCTATAGCGTTGTTTTTATTGATGTTTTTATATTCGTGAGTCGCCATTGAAGTATCTAACAATCAGACGGCATTGTAATCACGAATAGACGATATTAAAATAATGATTAGACGAATTTCAACCATCAATTAGCCGAGCGCTTATTTTATGTACCCACGTTATTCTGAAATCAATGTCAAAGAAGCGCTGAGCGACACCCCGGTGGTCTTTGTGATGGGGCCTCGCCAAGTCGGTAAAACCACTCTGGTGAAGGCGTTGATTGGTGAGATGGGCGCTGAAAACTG
>JAGRIO010000246.1 GCA_020443225.1 Pseudomonadales bacterium | reverse complement strand
GAATAATCTTCGCTTCCGGGTGTTTGTCGTCATTGATTTCTTCTTCGAAACGGACGTCGATTAATTCTACTTTCTGCTCACCACTGGCCATTGCTTCCCGCACGTCATCTTCGGTGACGGTTTCTACTGCCGGTTTAGCCAGCAGGTTATTGAAATCTTCTTTGGTGAGCTTCATCAGCACACCAGGCGTCAGCATGGTAATTGTGGCATTGCGCGGTTTACCCTGCAGCAGGGCGTCTTCGCCAAAGCAGGCCCCCGGACCTACTTCTGCCAGCAATACCTGCTCGCCATTTTCTTCCCGCTCGATCTTTAACTGGCCGCTTTTGACGACATAGAAATAGTCGCCTTCATCGCCTTCCCGGATGACGACATCGTTGGTCTGAAAGTTAACGGCTGTGAACTTGTTGAACAGGGCCTGGATGTTGGCAGGTGGAATCAGTTCGAAAAGGTGTGATTGCAGCAGCCGGGTCATCCAGTCTTCATTGTCATCCTTGGCCTGATCGACTGTCATCAGAATGTCCAGTGCGTCGTTTTCCATCACCAGTAAAATGGTGTCCTCGACGGTGACCGCAGTGAGGCTGTATTCCTCATTCTCGTCCAGCATGTTCTTGCGACCGGATTTCACCTGCGTTGCGGTGAAGCTGCTGTCCAGCAAGTCGACTTTTCCCCTGACGACCCAGTGGCACCACTTTCTCGGTGCCCCCCGTTTGAACAGCATGGTGCCGCCGGCTTTCTTGATCAGGCGGGTTTTGCTGGCAATCTGGGTCAGTGAATCATCCCCGACCATGTCAAATGGCGAGAAATGTTTCAGTAGTTTTATGTCAGGTGAAGGGGCTGACAATCTCTTTCCTCCTGATGAAGCGTCAGTTCCGGCGTATGTAAATAACTATAGCGCAATCAGCACGCCAGATTTGGCGCGGATTGCATTTTATAGACTGCATCGCCATGATCAAGGGGTCTGAATCAATCAATCACTGTCTTCAGGAGACCCTGATGCCCCGTCAGTTTACCTATTTGTCCCCCATCGACGGCTGGCCCATTGTTGCCTGGGACTGGCCGGCAATAACGACAGCTCCCGTGGCCTGTATCGTGATCTCCCACGGTATGGCGGAGCATGCTCGCCGGTATGATCGCTTTATCGGCTTACTTAATGAGGCGAATTATCGGGTGCTGGCGATGGATCATCGCGCTCATGGACTGACAGGCGGCCCGGAAGGACCAGGTGATTTCGGCGACGGTGGCTGGGATGCACTGGTGGCCGATATTGACCCGCTGGTTGATATGGCGTCAGCCGATGGACTGGCTGTCGTCCTGTTTGGTCACAGTATGGGGGCAGCCGCTGCTCAGCAGTATGTGCAGAGTGGATCAGGGAAGCTGGCGGCGCTGATTCTGTCAGGTTCTACCCTGCGCCGGCCAGGTGAGGAAATAGCGGATTATAACCAGGGCTTTGAAGGCCGCACCGCCTATGACTGGCTGAGCAGAGATGACCTGGAAGTCGATAAATACATCGACGACCCCCTGTGCGGTTTTGAAGGGCAAACAGTGCGCAATGGCATGGACAGAACAGACCCCCGGCGGGTTGATCCACAGCGGCTGGCACAAATCAGAAGCGATTTACCGGTGTTGCTGGTTGCGGGTGAGGATGATCCGGTCAATAACCAAATGAAGGGTCTGGCGCTACTGGAGCAATTATGGCGCGGGGCCGGGGTAGCACAGATTGATAAGCTGTATTACCCCGGTGGCCGGCACGAGATGCTGAATGAGATCAATCGCGATCAGGTTCAGGCAGATATTCTGGCCTGGCTGTCTGACCGGTTCTGATTGTGCCTCATGCAGCAGGTTTGCGCCGGCAGTGGAACTGGTACATGCCGCTGAAGATGTTTGGCTGAGCCTGTTCGAACTCATCCCAGTAATCCAGTTGCAAGCGGCTGCCAGGTTCCGGATATCGCAGATCAAAGTGTCTTGCGACTGCCGGATTCGGAAATACAAACCCCAGAAATTCCAGATCATGCTCGTCCAGCAAGGCCCGGATATCAGGAATGGTCAGGTTAATCTCGTGCCGGTTCATGACCAGATCACGAAACTCTGACAGGTTATAAAAGTCCCGCCAGTCGGCAGTATGTCGGTAACCTTCGTCGTGGATCAGCAGATAACGTAGTTCTCGCAGGTTTTTATTGCTGGGTTCGATATGCCGGCAAACTTCCCGCAGCTCCAGAATATCCTTTCTGGCATGGCGGCTGTACAGGGCAAGGAATAACAGCCCGTCGGGCTTCAGGGCGGTCAGCAAATGTCCTAACCCTTCGCTGACATCCTGCATGTGATGGAGCACCCCGGTGCATTCAATCAGGTCGAATTGTTCACCCAGACTTTCAATATCGAGAATGTTTCTGTGTACAAACCTGATGTCAGCCTGCCAGGTCCTGGCCTGACGGATGCCATAGGAGAGGCTTCTTGTTGCGATATCGCACGCGGTTATCTCGACATCTGATACGTGGTTAGCCAGATCGATGGCCTGCTTACCGGTACCGCAACCGGCAATAAGTACTTTCAGACGCTCAGTGTCAGGCATAACGTTTTGCAGATGGGGGAATAACTCGCCGTAAGGCCGCTTCGCAGCCGGCAGGCTCAGCGATGTCCAGCGCGGGTAGGGATTGCTTTCGTACTGTCCCCGGACCGAACTGGAAAAGTCATCATTGGCGAATGGTGCCAGCGGTAGTTCCCGCGCCAGTTTGCGTTCTGCTGCCGGTTCAGCGATCAGCAGCTGGTACAGCGGCTTCAGCTCCGCAGGCCAGTCAGCCTCAGCAATACGGGTTAACTGAGTGCGGATGGGTAAATCCCACCAGGACATGTAGGTGGCAAGGACCAACAGAGCTGGTGCAATTTCTTCAGGATCGACACCGGTCTGACAGCGCTGTATCAGAGAAGAGATCAACCCATTGAGGACTTCCTCTTCATCCAGCGAGATATAGTCGAGATATTCGGTGATGTGCCCCCGTCGCGCCAGTGCATGCAGCATCTGCAGGCTTTCCGGCGCAACTCCGCCTTCCAGGGTGAGTACGAGAAGGGTTTTCCTGATTTCACTGATAAACAGGGTCAGCAAGCGGTCGCCCAGTCGCAGGGTAGACAGGGCGGTCAGGAACAGCCGGTCGGTCATCAGACTGGCAAAATCCGCCGGTGGTGAATCTATGTTACCTTCAGCCAGGTTATAGCGTCGGCACAGTAACTCCCTGACGATCCGGTCAAGTTTCTGATGCTCGAAATCCGTTCCCGACAAAAACCGGATCAGCTCCTGCTCGATGAGAGGAGAGTCTTCAACTAGTAGAGAGTCCTCAACCAATAAAGAGTCTTCAACCAATAGAGAGTCTTCAACCAAAAGAGAGTCTTCAACCAATAAAGAGTCTTCAACCAAAAGAGAGTCTTCAACCCATAAAGAGTCTTCAACCTCCTCTGCCAGGGCCAGCACCGGCGCATCCGGCCGTCCCTTTGACTGCGCTAACAGATTAAAAATAATCTCGTCGGGAATCCGGGTTCTGAACTGACTATCCAGTTGAATCAGATGCAGGAAGTTGTGCAGGGCCGATGCGTTCAGACCAGACAAACGCTGCGCCTCAGCATAAATACCCAGACATTCACGAAAGTCACTATCCAGTGTCCCTTTTCGCTGTTTGGACAGCAGCAAGGGTTCAGCAAGTTTCAGGACTGCCGGATAATCTCCAGCGTGAAAACGTTGCTGTAGCTGTGCAAGCCCTGTTGGTGCCTTGGCGCTGGTCTTGCTGTTGTGTTTTCGCTTCTTCAACTTTCGAGCTTCCATGTTCGTTTTCCTTCCTTTGAACAACGGGTCAGGTACCGGGGTAAAATGCCTGCGGATGATCGGTTTCTATCCTGGCTCTTACGTCAGCCCTTACCGCCTCTAAATGCTTTTCGCGGGTTTGGTTAGCTTGCTGTGCCAGGCTCAGCTGCTTCACCATGGTGATATTCTGGGCCTGAATTTCTGCCACATCGTTCAGTACTCGCTGATACAGTTTCATGGCAACCGGGTTGCTGAAAAACTCGTGGATCAGCGCTTCACGCTGATCTGCCAGTACACGAACCGTGTCCCAGCGGGCACCGGACATCTGTTCAATAATCAGATTTGAAAGGTTAATAACCGTATCCCATTGCCGGGTTTGCAACTCAACATTGACAGAGTCCGGGTCGAGCTGAATGTTTAACTGCGCACTGGCCATCCGGTGTTCCTGTAGTGAATTGATGATTTCAGTCACAGCGCCTCAAGTTTCACCGGTTGGTGCCGATTCCTTATTCCGACAGCCAGACCTGCGCCATACCAATTGCCGCTAAAATTCAGTATAGGCAGGTTTTTGGCATTTGCCTCTTTGTCGGCTTCTTTGCGTTAAAAAAGTCGCCTCAATGACGGAATTACTGTCACATTATTTCTGGCTTTTTTTCCTCCTTCTGCTACGCGTCCGCTGCAACGAAAAAAGTTAAAAAAAAAGCTAATTCCTGCTCAAGGGATTCTCAGGGGTGCCGTTAAGAGTCATTGAGCTGGAGTACTTTTCGTACTGTCTCATCAGGGATGACTCGAAGGGTGCTTGGATTAACTGAGTTGGAATGGTCGCTCACATTCCAGTGATCGGCCTAATGGAGTAAGAACCATGCCACAAATTATTAATACGAACATTGCGTCACTGACGGCACAGAGAAATCTGAACAGTTCGCAGTCTGCTAACAGAACTGCACTGGAAAGATTGTCTTCTGGTCTCAGAATTAACAGCGCGAAGGATGATGCTGCTGGTCTGGCAATTTCAACCCGTTTCTCTTCACAGATCAGAGGTTTGTCTGTGGCGATCCGAAACGCAGGTGACGGAATTTCGCTGGCGCAGACGGCTGAAGGCGCGCTCGACTCTATCACCAGCAGTTTGCAGCGACTTCGCGAACTGGCTCTGCAGTCCTCTAACGCCACCAACTCTGACGTTGACCGAGAGGCACTGAACGCAGAAGCCCAGCAGCTGATCGCTGAAATCTCCAGAACTGGTGAGCAAACAGACTTTAACGGAACCAATCTGCTGGACGGTAAGTTTGCCGCTTCATTTCAGGTTGGTGCGAACCGTGGTGAAACAGTTAGTTTCAGTATCGGTGAACTGACAGCATCAAAACTGGGCGGCGGTCGCACCGCTGGTGTCAGTGCCATCGGTTCAGGTGGTTCGCTTCAGAACGGCGACCTGGTGATTAACGGAGCTGTGATTGGGCCGTCAGTCGCATCTGATGACACATCTTCCTATGCGAATTCCTCTTCCAGTGCGATCTCTAAAGTAGCTGCGATCAACCGTGCCAGCGATACATCCGGTGTTACAGCCGAGGTTCTCGCTAACGTGGCTGCTGGTAGTGCGCAGTCAGTCGCCTCCGGTGGTGCCAATGCGACTTCCGGTTCTATCCGTTTAAATGGGGTTGAAATCGCACTCGCCACCGGTGATGTTGATGATTCAGCTGACCGTCAGGGGGTTGTGGCCGCAATCAACGCTCGCAGTGGTGAGACCGGTGTTATTGCGGTAGACAGTGGTACACGGTTCGGTGGTGTTAACCTGGTTGCTGAAGATGGCCGTAACATTACCGTAGAGTTTACTTCCGGTACGTTGACTTCTGCCAGTACTGGTCTGACTTCGCAGGAAACCACCACCGGTGGTTACACATTACGGGCGGAAAATTCCGGTACCGCAATTGTCATTTCAGAAAGCACCGGAGATATTTCTAACTCTGGTCTGGTGGCAGGTACCTATTCAGCCAATACGGCTGCAGTGGCGACTTCTGTCCGGACCTCTGAAGACGGAGCACCAGTCAG
>JAGRIO010000245.1 GCA_020443225.1 Pseudomonadales bacterium | reverse complement strand
CTACTGGCAGACGATGATGAAGTTGACCTCAGCAATCTGCAACGGCAGATCGCCCATCACACAGACAGCATCGGCCAGGCCAAAACCGCTTCTGCTGCAGAGCGCATCAAGGCGATAAATCCAAACGTTGAGGTCACTCAGATTACAGAACGCTTCTCGGCTGAATCTCTTTCAGATTTTCTGCATGATATCGACCTGGTGGTCGACTGCACTGATAATTTCAACACCCGCTTTGCCATCAACCGCGTCTGCCTCGACACTGGCACGCCACTGGTCAGTGGCGCAGCCATCCGACTGGAAGGACAGGTGATGGTCGTCGACCCCCGGATACCTGATGCGCCGTGCTATCAGTGTCTTTACAAGCAGGGTGATGACAGCAATCTCAATTGCGCAGAGAACGGTGTAGCGGCACCGGTAGTAGGCATCATTGGCACTATTCAGGCTATGGAGGCCATGAAGCTGATTGCCGGGTTCGGTCAGACACTGGCTGGTTATCTGCTGGTCTTTGATGCCAGAAATATGGAGTTTCGTAAGCTAAAGCTGCCTAAAGATCCTCATTGCGCCTGCTGCGGCACGCCGGCCTCCTGAGACCCGTGCGCCACTATACATCTGTTACCAGAATGGCAATCAGCTGAATTCGCCTTTAGCCTGCAGATCAGCATGATAGGAAGAGCGAACCAGAGGACCGCTGGCAACCTGTGAAAACCCCATCTTCCGGGCCAGCTCACCCAGCGCAGCAAACTCATCCGGATGCACATAGCGTTCCAGTGCAATATGGTCACGACTGGGTTGCAGGTACTGACCCAGAGTCAGCATATCAATATCATGTTCACGCATATCCGCCAGCACGGCTTCTACTTCAGGGATTTCCTCCCCCAGGCCCAGCATCAGTCCGGACTTGGTCGGCACCCCAGGATTGCGCGCCTTAAATTCCTGCAGCAGCTTCAGCGACCAGTGGTAATCTGCCCCGGGTCGTGCCTTTTTATACAGACGTGGCACTGTTTCAAGATTGTGATTGAAGACATCCGGTGGTGTCGCCGTCAGCTTCTCCAGTGCTATTTCCATTCTGCCGCGGAAATCCGGCACCAGAACTTCGATAGTGGTCTCCGGTGATTGCTGGCGAATAGCCCCGATACAGTCGGCGAAATGACCGGCCCCACTGTCTTTTACATCATCCCGGTCAACGGATGTTACAACCACATATTTCAGCTGCATTTCCTGCACCGCGTTAGCGAGGTTGATGGGCTCTTCCGGATCAAGGGGTAGCGGTTTGCCATGGGCCACATCGCAGAACGGGCAACGACGGGTGCATATCTCACCCATGATCATGAAGGTCGCTGTCCCATGCGAGAAGCACTCAGACAGGTTCGGACAACTGGCTTCTTCACACACTGACGCCAGCTTACGTGAGCGCAGGATGTTCTTAATACGAGTGACTTCCGCACTGGCAGGTATACGCACCCTGATCCAGTCAGGTTTGCGGGCAACGGTCTCGGAAGGTATGACCTTTACCGGGATGCGTCGAACCTTATCGGCACCGCGAAGTTTTTCACCTTCAATGAGTCTGTTGCGTTTATCTCGTGTCACGATTCTACCTTTTCCGGGCGTTCGCCCGCCGCTGTATTGTGTTAACCGGAATGTCAGCTGAAAGCAAAGACCTGCCTGACTTCCTGTTCCAGTTTGTCTGCTACTGTACCGATATCATCCGCGATGCCCAGCATTCGCAGCGATGTTACTTCCAGCCCCTGATAACCACAGGGATTGATGCGCTGAAACGGCTCAGGATCAAGGTCGACATTCAGGCTCAGGCCATGATAGCTGCTACCCTTGCGGACCCGCAGTCCCAGAGCTGCAATCTTTTTAGCGCCGACATAGACACCAGGGGCTTCGGGTCTTGCCATACTCTCGATGCCATAGGTCGCCAGCAACCGGATAATACTGGTTTCAATGCCGGTCACCAGATCTCTGACGCCCATGGACTTCCGCCGCAGATCAAACAACAGGTAACCCACTAACTGCCCGGGACCATGATAAGTGACCTGGCCACCCCGATCAGTTTTCACAACCGGAATGTCGCCAGGCATCAGGACATGTTCACTCTTTCCGGCCTGTCCCAGGGTGAAGACCGGCTCATGTACCAGCCACCAAAGCTGATCGGCAGATTGTGCGTCGCGCTGATCCGTGTAATCGCGCATGCGCTGCCACACTGGCTCAAAAGGCTGTGGTTGCGCCAGCCAGCGCGTCACCAGCAACTCCGTTCGGGCCGGACTTAGCTGACCTGACAACAACTTATCCTTTGCCTGACTCATGGTATTCCCCGGAAAACCACTAGAGCACCATTCGGACCCAGCTCTGCTCCTTAAAGACTTCAAACATGGCTTTCAGCTGGGGTTCACCGGTTGCCCGCATGGTGACTGTCACTGAAGTATAGCTGCCGTGTTTACTGGGTCGGTGACGCACTTTGTCATGAGTTACCGTTGGATCAAAATCAGCAACGATCATGACGACAGACTCAATAAGTTCCGGATGACTGTCCGCGATTACCTTGATGGGATAGTCACAGGGGAACTCGATGGTGGGCGCCTGCACAGGTTCATCGGAACGGTCATTCATTTCAATATCTGCCTTTCGGTTATCCGCCGACCTCTGGCCAGCGGAGGAATTTCGCCCGTCAGGGCACTTTTAATGGGTCGCCACCCATCAGTTGCAGGAAGAACAGTGCTATTGCATCCCACAGTCTGGCAAAGAATCCTGCTTCTTCCACCGGTGTCAGTGCTACCAGCGAACCTTCATAAACAACTTCATCGCCAAGACTCACCGTCAGCTTGCCGAGACTCGTGCCGCTGTTAATGGGGGCTTTAATCACAGAATCAATGTCGAGGCGAGCACTCAGCTGATCCTTGGCGCCTCTTGGCAGTGTCAGCTGCACATCTTCTGCCACTCCAAGATCCAGTGCATTCCGGTTACCCGACCAGACCCTGACCTTACTCAGAGACTCATTGGCTTTGTACAGATTCATGGTCTCGAAATAACGGAATCCGTAGGTTAATAGTTTCTGGCTTTCGGATGCCCGGGCTTCCTCTGAACGGGTGCCCATCACCACAGAAATCAGACGCATGCCATCTTTCTTCGCCGATGCGACAAGGCAATAGCCTGCAGCTTCCGTGTGACCGGTCTTTACGCCATCTACCGCCGGATTCTTCCACAGCAGGGTATTCCGGTTAGGCTGGCGAATATCGTTATAGGTAAAGTATTTTTCCGAATAGATATCATAGTGGGTCGGATGATCATTAATCAGCGCGATTGTCAGGGTCGCCAGATCACGGGCAGTCGTATAATGGTCTTCACTGGGCCAACCGGTTGCATTCACAAAGTGCGTGTCAGTCATACCCAGCCGCATAGCATGCTGATTCATCATGTCTGCAAACTGATCTTCGCTACCGGCGATATGTTCCGCCATAGCGACACTGGCATCGTTACCTGACTGAATAACAATGCCGCGCAACAGATCACCTACCTTCACCCGCGTTCCTTCACGTATAAACATTCTGGAACCGCCCATGCGCCAGGCCTTAACCGAGATTTCAACTTCGTCATCTTCGCTCAGCCGACCACGATCCATTTCCTCTGAAATGATGTAGCTGGTCATGATCTTGGTCAGACTTGCAGGCGGCAGTCGCTGCCGGGAATTATGCTCAACCAGCACCTTACCAGTGCTGGCATCCAGCAACAGATATCCGCTAGCTGCAAGTTGTGGCGGCGCAGGAATGATAATGTCTGCAGATCGCGCGGTGGCACTCACCAGGAAAATTGCGATCACTGCTATCAGACGAATGAACATAGTTTCTCCGCTATTCTGTACTGTTGTGGCTCTGCGTACAGAGCCCCGTTATTCAACTTCAACCTTGAGCGGCAACCCGAGGTTACTTGCTTTCACCAGTTCGGCAATCTCGTCCCTGCGTGCCTCAGAGGTCATAGGGCCCAGCCACACCTTATGCAGCAGCCCGGTTTCCAGTTCGCTCTGCAGAATCTGACCCTGCACTTCAAGACTATGGTCTTCAATGACCGCGGCGATCTGCGCCAGCAGCTGTTCTGCACCAGCCTTCCTGGAGAAGGCACCGATCTGCAGATACCAGGATTTATGCGACACCTCCTGCTCTGCAAACTGTTCGGGGAAGTTAAGTTCATCCAGCGCTTCTATCACCACCGGCGCAGTTCCCTTGTCAGCAAAGCCCAGCGCGACAGCTGTCTGGTACGACAGATCGATGACCCGGTCATCATGGAACGGACCTCTGTCATTCACCCGCACTGTCACTTTTTTACCATTGTCCAGATTGGTAACCCGGACGATGGTCGGCAATGGCAACGCCTTATGGGCAGCGGTCAGTTTGTACATATCGTAGACCTCCCCATTGGACGTGAGCCGCCCGTGAAATTTCTTTCCGTACCAACTGGCGATACCAATCTCACGGTAACCCAGACTGGTGGGCATCACTTCATAGGTTTTGCCAAAAACGACATAGGGGCTTTTATTACCCCGGGTATATTTTTTCGCCGGCACATTGCTGACGCCAGCCTCCCCGGCAGACTGACCAGATGAGGGTGCCGGACGCCGCAACGGCTCTGAGGCACAGCTTACCAGCAGGCAGCAGGTAAATAATGCACTGACAATTGAGTACCGGCTTAGAATCATTGGGATCTGCTGGAATCCTCGTTACTGGTTGGCAAGTTGCCTTTCTTTCAGCTGCTCACTCAGTTGATACACAGCCATGGCATATAAACGGCTGTGATTATAGCGGGTTATGACATAAAAATTGTTGAACCCGAGCCAGTATTCCTCACCCTGCTTACCATTCAGGATCATCGGTGCCACCGGTGTATTCTGTTGCCAGCCGCTAAGGGGGTTTTCTGTCAATGTCGCCAGGTCACCAATGGTCGCGGTCGGCCTCAGGTCAGCAGTAAACAGATTTGCCGGTGCGGCGCCTTTGAGGGTGACCGCTGCCGTGATGTCATCATCCCGCTGCCAGCCATGTTCTGCCAGGTAGTTCGCAACACTACCAATCGCGTCGACCGGATTTTCCCAGATGTCCCGTTTGCCATCTCGGTCAAAATCCACCGCATAGTGGCGGTAGCTGCTGGGAATGAACTGTCCGTAACCCATGGCACCCGCATAGGAACCAACCGGCTCTGTCGGGTCGCGCTGCTCTTCTGCTGCCAGCAAAAAGAACTGCGCCAGCTCCGAACGGAAAAACTTACTGCGCGGTGGATAGTCAAAGGCCAGCGTCGACAGAGCATCTATCACCCGGTAGCCACCCTTGATGCGGCCATAGAAAGTTTCGACGCCAATAATGGCGGCAACAATCTCAGCGGGTACACCATAGGTTTGTTCCGCCTTCGCCAGAGTTGCGGCATGTTCAGTCATGAACTGCTGCCCTTCGGTAACGCGCTTTTCAGTCAGGAAGATGTCCTGATATTCCTTCCAGGTCAGTACTTTTTCAGCCGGACGGCTGATGGCGTCGACAATCTTCTGCTGATACACCGCTTGCTTAAAGGCGGCTTCCAGCGTCGCCCGCTCTACCTTGCCATCAGCGCTGACCTCGGCGATAAACGCTTCTACATCATCCCGGCCCAGGTAAGGTTCCGGTGCGGCACAGGCTGTCAGACCTGTGAGAGACATCATCACGCCCGACAACAGCCCCAGCACCCGGCCTCTCACTTTGTCATCAACCGGTAATGGCCGCAGGAACCCGAAGGGTCGCTCTGGCCGGGCTGAAAACGATGAATGTTTCAATGACATAGTACTCTCCGGAAAATTCTGTACTACAGCGTAATACGGCGATGAGTGTGAATAGACATCAACATGCCGAAGCCGGCAAACAACGTCAGTATGGCGGTGCCGCCATAGCTCACCAGCGGCAAGGGCACACCAACAACTGGCAGAATGCCACTGACCATGCC
>JAGRIO010000244.1 GCA_020443225.1 Pseudomonadales bacterium | reverse complement strand
CAGGGTGGTGGTAACGGTTGTCACATCTTCATGGATATCGACGTGAAGTTCTGTCTGATCAATCAGATAGGGTGGCACCTGATAGTCTTTCAGTTCGATGGCTTTGGGTTGGCCTTCTTTCATAGTTTTTCACTCAGGTATGTATCAGAGGAGGGATGAGATTCTACCACCATGGCTCTGCCCATCGAAACACAGTACACTGCCGCCATGCGCGGACTACTACGAAAAATGACTGTCACTCATGGTGACCCTGTCGATTATCACCTGAACCTGGACAATGCGGACACGTCAGAGCCGCTGCATCTGAACCCCCTGTTAGGGCAAACCATTCAGATGAGTTGGCTCAGCCGGATTGTTTGCCAGCACTGTGGCCGGGTTACCAATAAATCTTTCAGTCAGGGTTACTGTTTTCCCTGCTTCAAATCTCTGGCTCAGTGTGACCTGTGCGTCATGAGCCCGGAACGCTGCCATTATGATCAGGGTACCTGTCGTGAGCCGGAGTGGGGCCAGACGTTCTGCATGCAGGAACATATTGTCTACCTGGCCAATTCTTCCGGTCTCAAGGTAGGTATTACCCGGGTAAACCAGATGCCTACCCGCTGGATAGATCAGGGCGCCATCCAGGCTCTGCCCATTATGCGGGTAGCCAGTCGCCAGCTTTCGGGTTTTGTGGAAGTCGCCTATAAGAAACATATCAGCGACAAAACCCACTGGCAGAAGATGCTGAAAGGCGAAGGTGAAGCAGTGGACCTGATCCGGGTGCGGGATGAAATGGCCGAGGTGGTGAAGGCTGATATTGAGTCACTGCAGAACCGGCATGGTCTGCAGGCATTGCAGCCGGTTACAGATACAGAGCCCCTTCAGTTCCGGTATCCGGTGCTGGAATATCCAGAGAAAGTGAAATCGATCAATCTGGAAAAAACACCCGTGTTTGAGGCTGAACTGCGGGGGATAAAAGGGCAGTACCTGATCTTCGATAAAGGTGTCATCAATCTGCGCAAATATACCGGCTATGAAATTGGCTTCGAGCCAGTCTGAAGACGCTGCAGCAACACCATCAACACCCCTGTCAGGAAGCCTGCAACCAGTCCGCCCAGGTGCGCCCAGTTGGCAAGGCTACCGAGGCCCAACATGTCAAACAGCCCGGTAAACCCAAAGGCCAGAAAACCCAGCATAAACCAGTAAATACTCTGGGGCAGGCCGATATCCCTCTCTGGCGCCATTCTCATCAGCACCATGGCCATCCCAACCAACCCGTAAATCACACCTGACATACCACCAAACAACGGATTTTCAGCCAGCATAAATTGCAGGATATTAGATGCGAGGCCAGAAATACCAATTACAGCGAGCAACCATAGCCGCCCTGCTTTCAACTCCAGTTTCTGCCCCAGGGTGTAGAACCACAAGCTGTTGAATACCAGATGAAGCATTCCAAAATGCAACAGCACCGGAGAAAGGTAGCGCCATAGTTCTCCTGTCTGCAGATTCATAAGCAGACCGGGGAAACGCAGTGAATTGCCACTGACCTCAAAGGGGACAATGGTCATTGCATAGAACAGACTGCCAAAGTCACCGTTGTCTTCTACCCAGGTCGCAGGATAAAACAGTAGCATTAATATCAGAATGCCCATGGTCAGCGGCGATATGCGCAGTGCCAGCTTCAACCCGGCTTCGAAACCACTGCCAGCACCCGTGGGGCCGGATGCTGGTATCTGCGGCAATTCCCCTGCCTGATAACGCTCATAAAGACTCGTGACCATTGCCGCTTCCTGCGCAGAACGAACCCAGACCAGCTGCCGCTCGCCCTCCTCACTGATACGGTGGGGAATGCCAGCAGCACTCAGCAGCCTGTCAAAGGGCTGCAGGTCCTGGTTTTTCGGAACACTGAGTGCCTGATACATAAATTCACCTAACCCTTAACCGGAACCCGTCTGACTGTTCCGTTCTCTGCATCTGAAGTATGATCTAACGGTAACTCTGTTCAACCGTTAATTGCGGTCGCCGGGCAGAGATTCCACGAAAACTGAACCTTGATTTGGGATAGACCGCATGATTGACAATGCTGACCTGCAGGTCATCAATCTGCTGAAGGACTGGCTTAGCGCTGGAGACAACGCCTGGCTGTGCACGGTAGTGAAAACCTGGGGCTCTTCACCCCGGCCGGTTGGCTCAGTATTCGCCTGCAACCAACATGGCCATACGGCCGGCTCATTATCTGGCGGGTGCGTGGAAGACGATCTGATCGAAAAGCTGATACAGGGCAAGGTTGCCGCAGGTAAGCCTGAAACCATGATCTATGGTGCAACCGATGAGGATGTCGAAAAATTCAATCTGCCCTGCGGTGGCCAGTTACATATCGTCATTGAACCCGTAACGGACCCGGCGGCTGGTGAAAAACTCGGACTGATGGCTGAACGCCTGTCCGCCCGCAGTTGTGTCAAGCGAACACTTAACCTGAATACCGGTGATGTTGTGGTGGAACCGGTAGAGCGGTTTTCTCATCTGACCTTCAGTGGCCCGTTCGCCAAAGATGCCAACGATGAAGACCGGTTACTGGTCCAGACCTTTGGCCCGCGTTTTCAGATTTTTGCTATTGGTGCAGGTCAGGTCTCTATGTACCTGGCGCAGATGGCACTGATGCTGGACTATCACGTGGTCGTCTGTGACCCGCGCCCGGAAGTCATCGATCAGTGGCCCGTTGAAGATGTTCAACTGGTTAATGAGATGCCTGACGATGCTGTCAGGAAATATGCTGACGATCCCTTCTCGGCCGTTGTGGCTCTCACCCATGATCCAAGAATTGATGATATGGGTCTGATGGAAGCGCTGAAGACCGACGCTTTCTTCATCGGCGCCATGGGTTCAACAAGAACCTCAGCAAAGCGCAGAGAGCGGCTGAAGTTGCTTGATCTGACGGATGATGAGATCAGCCGCTTACACGCGCCAGTAGGTCTGAGTATTGGCAGTAAGACCCCGGCTGAAATCGCGATAGCCATCCTGGCTGAACTAACGCAGGTCAGAAGTACGGCGGCCAGCGAAGCAACGAAGGCACGGTTGATCGAAGCATAAGGAACTGGAAAGCTCGTGGAAAGAGCTTTAGCGCAGAGCACTTTGGTGGAGAGAGCTTCAGCTAAGAGCGCTTTCGCGGCAACACCTTTGTCCTGCATGGCTGATGTTAAGTCCTGACGGGCATAGCCGGGCTAAGGTGAGGAAGTGAAAAAGTGACGAGCAGAGTGAGAAACCCAGAATGAAGTGGTATGGGTAAAGGTACGGCTAAGGGTAAAACTACAATTGTCTGGTTATGGCATCAGGTCAGGAGAAAGGCCGGAACACCAGATATTCACGGTAGCAGCGCAAACATCTGTAGCGCTTTGAGCCAACGAAAAGCTTCATCCAGGCTTTGCGATGCACTCGCTCCCTATCGGAGGAATGACAGCCCGGGCAACTAATATCATGGCCATCATCTTCATCGGTCGTCGTTTCCTGCTGCGATGACATCTGCACATCAGAGGGAGCGACAGGTGAAGCCTTGCTCTGTTCCCGCGATTTAATCATCATTCATCGTCCTTTCAGAATCAGGGGGTAGATAGCAAAATGCCACTACAGCGTGCAATCCCACACCAACCAATTCGCAGTATGGCACCTTTGCGTAAAAATCTCATAAATATAAGTTGTAATATTACAATGCAGTACCCGTGCCATCAAATTGAAATCAACTTGATAAGGGCTGTGGAATGATTGGCGGAGTCATCATCGCCGGTGGTCAGAGTCGCCGCTTTGGTACCGACAAACGCCTGGCCATCCTGCCTGATGGCACTCGAATTATTGAGAAGTCCGTCCAGAACGCAGCTTCCGCGCTGGCATCAGTCATCGTTGCCCTGCGCGACACCGATAAAGTGTTAGCCGCAGAGCTGACAGAACGGTTCGCCAGCCAGTCTCATATCCTGATCATCAGAGCAGAAGATTCCGCCCTGGGCATGGGGCACACACTCGCTAACGCCATCGAATATGCGCCAGATTGGGATGCCGCACTTATTCTGCTGGCCGATATGCCCTTTATCAGTGCTTCGACTTTTCAGCAGCTGGGTGACAGCTTCACTGCACATCAACTGAGTGCTCCGATCATTGTACCGGTGTATCAGGGTCGCGAGGGGCATCCTGTGCTGTTTTCAAAACACTACTTTGCGGAAATCGGAATGCTCACCGGGGACAAGGGAGCGAGGAGGATTATTCAGCGCTATCCGGAACGGGTGGTTCACCTGCCCGTGAGCGACCCGGGCGTGATTCAGGATATTGATACCCCGGAAGATCTGTTGAAGCTATAAAAAGTTAACTGTCCCCAATTAATTAATTCCCCATTTAACTGTCGCCGACGCGGCTGGCCCAGTCGAGTTTGCTGCGGCAGACGCCATAGAAGCTGTGCCCCGGTGGATGAACCAGGGTCAGGCGTTCACGCTTCTTACGCACGATCAGTGAATCACCGCATTCGATTTCGAACTCAAGCTGCGAATCAAAGCTGATTTTAGCGTTGGTACCGACGTGAGAGCTCACCAGAATTCTGATCTCGGAGTCTCCGGGCACAACCAGCGGCCGGGAATTCAGGGTATGTGGAAACATGGGCACCAGCACAATGGCATCCAGACTCGGGTGCATAATAGGTCCACCGGCGGACAAAGAATAGGCGGTGCTACCCGTGGGAGAAGAGATGATCAGGCCGTCAGAGCTTTGCTGATAAACAAAGGCATCATCAATATAGAGTTCGAATTCCAGCATTTTCGGCATCTGAGCCGAGTGTATCAGCACTTCATTCAGCGCACAGGGTACTTCCATGACCCCTTTCACAGAGACTTCACCCTCCAGCAGAAAGTGCTCTTCGGTCGTATAGTTGCCGTTCAGAACCTGTGTGATGCTGGTTTCTATTTCATCCGGTGAAACATCTGCCAGAAACCCCAGGCGCCCGCGGTTGACCCCAAGAATAGGCACGCCGTAAGGCGCAAAGGTCCGGGCTGCTCCAAGAATATTGCCGTCACCCCCGACAGCAATCACCAGGTCGCACTTGCTGCCCATCTGTTCCTGCGAGAAAGACTCACCACTTTCGCCCAGCAGCTCCAGGGCACGGTCTTCCAGGCAGACATCAATGTTACGCCTGGCCAGCAGTTCACGAACCCGGCGCAGAGATTCCAGCACCAGCTCACTACCGGTACGGGCGACAAGACCAACAGTGCAGAATGGCAACATGGAAAGGAACCGGAAAAACTGAGACCGAATTAAAGCACAGGGAACAGGCACTTTCGAGCCGGTAACATTTATTCCCCAGCAGAATAATTAATTCCTTGAAATCACGTCTGAAAAGCAACAAATTAGCCCGGAGTTGACGGAGGGGGATAGAATGAAATCATCCATCAATAAGCGCTACGCTGCCGAATTGGCCAAAGAGAGCAAGATTGCGGAAATCGCTTCTGCCGGTTCCCTGTGGCAGGCAATACGACGTGAAGTCCACGCTCGCGCTGAATTCGAGCCCATCATGGCCACCTTCTTTCAGGCCACTGTACTGAATCATGACACCTTCGAGGCTTCACTCAGCTTCCTGCTGGCCAGCAAGCTCGACAGCACCGTCGTTTCCAGTATGGCGATCCGCGAAATCATTCAGGAAGCCTTTGATTCCGAACCTTCGATCATCCGCGCCGCCGAGATTGATATCAAGGCAACCCGCGAACGGGATCCCGCCTGCAACAGCTATTCAACGCCCTTGCTGTTCTACAAGGGTTTTCAGGCGTTGCAGGTACACCGGGTTGCACACTGGCTGTGGAGCCAGGAGCGTCACAGCCTGGCATTCTTCCTGCAGAACCAGATGAGCACGATCTTTGGGGTAGACATTCACCCTGCCGCGACCATTGGCTGCGGTGTTATGTTTGACCATGCCACAGGTCTGGTGGTCGGCGAAACGGCCGTCATTGAAGATGAT
>JAGRIO010000243.1 GCA_020443225.1 Pseudomonadales bacterium | reverse complement strand
GCCGGGACTCTCGAGGCGCAGCAGAACCTCATCCTCTGGCGTGGCAATCGACAGCACAGCGGTGACGGCTTCACGTAGCTGGTCGGTTTCGCTGGCCTGCACATCACCATCAAAGTCCAGCACAAACAATCGCTTTCTGTTAAGCGACCCTTCTCTGGCTTCCTGCTTTTCTTTCTTCTGCTTTTCTTTCTGACGCTTCTTTTCGGCTTTCTCCTCGAGTTTCAGTGTTGCTTCAGTGAACACCGCACTTTTCATGGTGTTAGTCACCTGCTCGACGGCGTCATTGAGATTCCTGACTTCAATATGACCTCTGTCCGTTCGTTTCTGCTTTTGACTGGCCGCTGCAATCACGGCGATAACAACGATAGCAGCGAGCAGAAAAGTGACTGTTTTAGCCAGAAATAAACCGTATTCCGCAAGAAATTCCAAAAAGCCAACTCTCTCTGTGATTCAGGCACGCTATGCTACCATAAATCCCCGATGCTACACTCCGCAGCCGAACACAGAATGATGGCCGACTCATGAATCTTGCAGATCAACTCAGGCGCCGCAAAGCCGAACTGGCGCCCCATTTCAAACCCGGATTCCTGCAGCGGGATGAGGCCGTCTTCCAGTTTCATTTTTCCCAGGACGAACCTTTCTATCTCAATATCTCCGGCGCGAACTTTGACTTTGTCGCCGGTACCACCGCAGACGCGACGATTAACCTGTTCATTGATTCACATGAGACCTGCTGGGGGCTGCTGACGGGAAGTATTGATGGCATGAAAGCATTTATGGCGGGTAAGTACCGCGCAGACGGCAATATCGTGCTAAGTCAGTTGCTGCTTTATCTGTTCAAGTCCAATGAACCAACAATCGTCTATGAGGTTCAGGACTGAAGTGATTTCGCGGGGCTGAGCCACCTGCTACGGGATGGCTCAGCGGCAAGGATTTTTCAGCTGCCGGGAATCAGATTGGACAAATTGGTTCTGGCAGTTTCACTGCCCTGCTCTGCGGCCTTCTCGTACCAGAAGATTGCCTGATCGAGATTCTGTTCAACACCGATGCCCAACTGATACAGACGCCCCAGATTATTCTGTGCGGCCACTCGCCCCTGCATCGCCGCCATCTCATACCAACGGGCTGCTTCCGTGGTGTCCTTGATCACACCGATGCCGTTCTCATACATGTAAGCGAGAGTTTGCTGAGCATCAGCATTCCCTTCGCTTGCTGCACGACGGTACCAGTACGCGGCTTCTGTGGGATTCTTCTGAACGCCATCGCCATTTTCATAGAGCACGCCCAGACTCACCATCGCCTGCACGTCACCGGCCTGTGCTGCGCGGGTATACCAGTGTGCAGCCTGGGCTTTGTCCATCGGTACCCTTTCACCCACTTCAAACATATACGCCAGCGATAGCTGCGCTTCCTGATTACCATTTTCAGCCATTTCCATCATGCGCTGAACAAATCGTCCATAGTCTGGTTTAGCCGCCTGATCAGCTTTAACAGCTGTATCAATAGCCTGGTCCGTTACCATGGCAAGTGTCATGGTGCCGGCGGCGGTTTCCGTTTGCGTTTGAGGCTGACTGGCCGCAGCTGCGGGCTGGTTCTGAGACGCCGCGGCAGTCTGGGACGATCGTTGTTCTGCTACAGCGTTCGTCACTGCCTGTGACGCTCTTTCTTGCGAAGAGTCAGTTTGTGCGGGTTCAGCTGACGATACCCTCTGGGCTGTCACAGATTGTCCTGTCACAGATTGTTCTGGCGCAGTTACCGGTGCAGGCTCAGACTGAATCATGGCTGACTCTGACCCTGTTCCTGTCGGTGGTGCCTGGACCTCCTGAACGCTGGTCACCTGTGCACCCAGACCTGCCAGTGCAGTAGACAAAGCCGCTGACTGATCTGCAGTCAGGGAGTTCTGTTCGCTGACCTGAGAGACGACCTGTGCCAGCATCTCTGCACTCATCTGCCCACCTCCCTGGCCAGTCGCAGGTTGCAAGAAGGCGGTGTCAGGATTGGTCGAAGATGATTCAGTCCTGACTTCAGGTTGATCGTCCTTCGCTAAGGCTGGCTGCGTCTGCGGCATCGAGGCCATTGAGATAACAGGCGTGGCAACGGTGGAAACAGACGTTAATTCTGCCTCAGTTGCTGAGTCAGTTGCTGCTGATATTTCAGGTGCCTGCACAGTCTGATTGCCGGCAGCTGCCGAAGTTTCGGCAGGTAAGCCCCGCATCGTAGCGGGTGCTGCTTCCGGCACACTGGTACTATCTGAATAGGCAGCGACATTATAAGCAGCTGCTTTGTCTGCCATGGATTCGGGCTGCGAAAGCTTGTAATCAGACGCTGATGGCCTGGACGGCGAGTCAGTAACTGCCGGATTGCTGGCTGAGGCCAGCGTCTGTTGACCCGCAGGAGCCGCTGCTGAAGTTACCGGCGTTGCCGTCACATCCTCCAGCAAGTCTTCCACCAGGAACGAGAGCCGTACATCTGCATCGGCAGAATCAGGGTCTGCAGGCTCTGCGGTTTCAGCCTCAGCAACCTTCTGCTCTGATGATTCCGATTCTGCCTCCTGGACTGCTTCTGGTCCGGGCAATGCTGGCAAGGGCAAGGGTTTTATCGCGATAAACTGATCGGCTGAAGTGGCGGACGCCAGTAGCGGTGCGTAAATGAAACCTATGGAAGCGCCATCACGGGCCACGTTGTACCAGACACCCCCCGGCGTTTCGGTACGACCGATCACCCAGACCCGGTCGCCCGCTTCCAGACGTCCTACCCTGTCAGCAGTGGGGAATGGTGTTCGGCGGATGTTAGCAACCCGGTCAGCACGCATAAACTCATTGGCAAATGCTATTTCAAACCCTTTACGGGGAGAGACCGGTTGAGTGGACTGGCGAATCTTCGCTTCCAGCTGCTTCTTCTTGACCATGGCCAGGGTCGAAAAACTGCCCTTCGGATACTGCTTCAGATAAGCATCAAATTCAGAAGCGTTGTCGCTGTTCTTAACAGATTCCCAGAACACCAGTTCTGCACTGTTAGCGGCGGGGGCCCGCGCACCACTCGCGGCGGTTGACGGTCCACCGGGCAACATGAAGACAAAATCACCCCGGTCAAAATCCTTGTCCCGCAGCTTGCCGAACCTGGGGGTTTGTACTGACTGGGTCAGGTTAGTCACCCTGTCGCCAAGAAACATACCCAGTTCGCTGGCTGTCACATAACCGTCCCCGTTAGCATCAGAACGTTCTTCGCCGTTAATGGCGCGGAGAAACAACTCTCTGAAAGTGCCATCATCTGAGACTGTCTGGTCAGCATCTCCTGAAGTCAGGAACTGACGCACTGGCATGGTGGTAGCACGGGTAATTGCTGCCGGTGGCAGGGCCCTCTGCGCGGCGAATACAGTACCGGCAAAACAAGAGTCGAAGACAGCATAGACGTGTTTTGACACGGCCTGCCGCATATAAGTGCCGAAATCCCGTAACGCAATCGACGTAAACTTGAAGGCGGCGCCTACACTGGGCACAGGGGCGTCGGTAGGGATGAGATATCCTTCTCCTTCAACAGTCGCGCCATGACCGGCGAACCAGATGAACAGTCGCGCCCCGGGATTATCGCCTTTCAGAATGAAGAATTTTTTAAATACTGTATTCAGTTCATCAGAGGTCAGATTTCTGTGCAGCTCTACATCAAAGCCCTTGGCTTCGAGAACTGCGGCAATTTCTTCCGCATCCTTAACTGCATTACTGAGCTTCGGCCAGCCGTTGGTGTAATCATCATTACCAATCACCAGGGCATAGCTGCGCTGATATAACTCAATGGTTTCAGTTACCGGGGCATCAACTGCCTCTGATGCCCGCACATTGATGGATATCCCCCGACTGGCAGCGGTCGCCACCAGGCTGACAACCGCGAGGCACACGAACAGAAATGACCTGAGGACTACTTGCCTGAACATCGTTTGAAATACGCTTAAGAGAATCGAAGTAGTTTGCGAGAAAGTCGGTAATATTTCCACCCTGCCGAACAAATTTGCTTATTTTTCAGTCACTATTGGACCATAAAGCCATACCCTATGTCCGTCAGTTTTTGGTAATCTCCCGTTGGTCATCCTTAAGGAACCCAATGGAATGAACCAGACAAAACGACTGCTACTTTCGTTTATAACATCCGCCCTGCTTTTCCCTGCGGGTTCCGCGAGCGCCGCTGATGCAGTACTTGAAGCTCAGGGAATGGGGACCGTTGATATGACCAAGGCGCGCAATAAAGTCCAGGCCAGACTGATGGCAAAGCGCGCCGCCATTGCTGACGCCCAGAGAAATCTGCTGGAGGCGATGGAAGGCGTCAGAATTACGTCAGGGACCACCGTCAAGGATGCGCAACTGGAGAGTGATGTGATCGCCAATCGCGTCAAGGGCCTGTTAAAAGGCGCTTTTGTGGTTAGCCAGAATGTGATTGAAGAAGACGGTGAAGTGCTGGCGGAGGCCACCCTGGGTATCTGTCTGGATGCCTCGCTGGCTGAGTGCAAGGCACGCCCTACACTGTCTGCCGTCGTACTGGATGAAATCAGGGCAAAATCCACGGAACCCCTGTTTGAACCAGAATCAGCAGCATCTGCGGCAGTCCCAGCCCCGGCTGCAGCCGGAACACAGCCACCCACAGTCCGTGAGCCCGGTGAAACCTATACCGGCCTGATTATCGAAACCTCATTTAGCGATTATGACCCTGGTTTCGATATGCGATTGACTGCTGACGATGGCACACTGGTGTATGGTCCCCGTCTTCTGAATGACAACATCGATTCCTGGGGGAAAGTCGCTGCCGACCTGGCGTCTGCCCGGGAACAGACAGATCTGGTTGGTGAAAAACCACTGATCATTTCGGCCACTGCGTCAGACATGGGCGACGGACTGCAGGTCAGCCGTCACAGTGCCCTCGGTGTCTATGAAGCGAATCTTGCCAGCGGAAATTTCCTTGGCCAGGGTCGAGTGATTGTTGTCACCGGTGCGCAGTAAGCTGATGCCGGTGAAGAGTCCATTGCAGCGATTGACCGCCATCCTGTTACTGATGCTGAGCCCTTTTGCCAGTGCTGAGGAAGACCCATTCGATGCCATTGACCGGCTGCTGGAAGCTCAGTTCGAGGAAACTGATCAGTCTCTGGAAGAACAGTTCATCGCCATTGATCAGGCAATGGAGGCAGCCTACCAGCGTCTGAGCCGGGAAGTTGGTGCGGTCTGGGGTGAGCAGGAAACCGTATTACCTACAAAAAGTCAGTGGACGGATTATTCTGCAGACCTGACGCTGCGCCGCGAGTTCGACTTTGAGAATGGTGTCATCAGAATCGAGAAGGTCGTCGAACCAGAAACCAGTATTCAGACTGCAGTGAGCGAAATTGCCCGGGCAGCAGCAGCGGCGGCCACTGACTCCATGGCAGATCTCGACCAGAAGGATCACGCCGTTCAGTATGCACGGGCAGAGCTGGCAGAAGCCGGGATTGAGATACCGCCATCTCCGGGCCGCAAACCCGTACTGGAGAATCTGATCGAGCTGCCTTCCGCAGAGCTGATTACTGAAACCATTGAGGCCAGGAAACCACCAATGGAAAAGGCAGCAGCCAGCCTGTCAGCACCCGTTCTGGCGGCCACGGAAACACCCTTGCCAGCGGTAGGCAAAAAGAAAATAGCGATCCAGATTCCCTTTAAACAAAATCACCGCGAAGTGCTGGCCAATAAGTATTACGCCGCCATCGCCCGAGAGGCCGCTCGTCATGACCTCGAACCTTCATTGCTGCTGGCAGTCGTTGAAACAGAGTCCAGCTTCAATCCGCGGGCTCGTTCGCCGGTTCCGGCCTATGGGCTGATGCAGCTCGTCCCCCGCTCTGGCGCGATGGATGCCTACCAGTATCTTTATGGTGAGCCCACACTGCTGGGACCAGATTATCTGTACGAACCCGACCAGAATGTTGAACTCGGTGCTGCCTATCTGAATATTCTGACCACCCGCTATCTGCGGCAAATTACGGA
>JAGRIO010000242.1 GCA_020443225.1 Pseudomonadales bacterium | reverse complement strand
GCCTTTTTCGCTGTGGGGATTCCCGGTTTACTGATGGCCTTATGGGTCTGGACTTTGAAAGAACCCCAACGGGGAGCCAGTGAAGGTATTGTGACGCCTGATGATCCTGAGCCTTTCAGAGGGGCCCTGGAAGAACTGCGGGGCATTCTGCCTCCATTGCACTTCCTCAACTTTATTCGCTTGCAGGCGCCTCGCAGTTATTTTCTGGTCAATCTGATCGCGCTGGCGGTAATTCTCGGCGGTGGTTATTTGCTGGTACAGTCAACCGGTAGCCTGGCCCAGTGGGTAGCACTCGGTATCGGTGTTTATGCGGCGTTTTCCTGGGCTCAGTCGCTGGCGCTACGTGACCGGGCCACCTTTGAAATGATCTTCAAAACCAGAACGCTGCTGTACTGTGTGATCGCCTTTCCTACCATGAGTTTTGTGACCTATGGTGTGGGCTTCTGGGGGCCGCCGTTCTTTCAGCGTATTCACGGGGTCAGTGCATCTGAGGCAGGCATCGTACTGGGGCTTTCTGCTGCCGTCGGTGGCTGGCTGGGTGTCACGCTGGGTGGTGTGATTGCTGATATGCTGAGAACCCGCACCAGTCGCGGCAAGATTTATATTGGTCTGGCATCAGTGTTCCTGTCTGCCCCAACGGGCGTCGCATTGCTGACGACAGATGACCTGACAACTGCTTACGTACTGAATTTTATCTTCGCGGTGACTTCACCCATGTGGGTAGGTCCGGGTGCAGCTACGGTCAATGACCTGGTGATGCCGCGGATGCGGGCGATGGCTTCGGCGTTTTATCTGCTGATGGTCACCTTCATCGGTCTGGCACTGGGGCCTTACCTCATCGGGCAGATAAGCGACACGCTGACCCGCAGTGGTACCCCCAGCGCTGAAGCCCTGCAAACCGGCATGCTGACAGGACTTGGCATTTATCTGCTGTCGCTGGTCATGTTTATTCTCGCTGCCCTCAATGTTGAGCAGGATGAGGGTAGCCGGATTGAGCGGGCCCGCGCGCTTGGCGAAGTCGTCGATTAACCTGTCTCAGATAAGAAGGAGCTGAAGCTTTGTATACCTTATACGTTTTTCCTGGTGCCTGTTCACTGGCTTCGCATCTGGCGCTGGAGACCAGTGGTGCAACCTTTGAAGTGATGAATGTGGATTTTCGGCATAACCAGCAGCGTACGCCGGAGTATCTCGCGACCAATCCCAAGGGCAGGGTGCCAGCACTGGTGACTCCTCAGGGAACGCTGACTGAGAATCCGGCCATTCTGTTGTATCTGGGGCAGCGATTTCCGCAAGCGAAGATGATCCCGGATGATATTTTCCAGCTCGCCAGAATGAGTGAGTTCAATGCCTTTCTCAGTTCTACGGTGCATGTGGCACATGCCCATGGTCCCCGTGGTTCACGCTGGAGCGACGACGAAGCGGCCCAGGCGTCGATGAAAGCCAGGGTACCTGCCAACATGCGGGATTGCTTTCGGCTGATCGAAGACAGTTATTTTCAGGGCCCCTGGGTGATGGGAGAGCAATACACGGTTGGGGACATGTATCTGTTTACGATCGCGACCTGGCTCGAAACTGATCAGGTCGATATCGGCGAGTTTCCCCGGGTGGCGGATTTTCGTGCCCGTATGCTGGCGGATGACACGGTGAAGAGAGTGATGAACAGGGAACGGGCACTACTGGCCTGAATCCTCGCGAAGCAATCAGTTCATAATGGGTCAGAATAACCGGCGATTGGTGGATTTCGCCATCGGCCGCTGCGGGTTCGTGGCATGTGATTGATTTATAAGGAGTGCTGGGCTGGCATTATTCTTGCGTCAGACACATTGGGATGTGAACAACGCAGGAAGGAGATATGTCCATGAAAGAATCCACCCGTCAGAATCTGGTTGCCAGTGATATCTGGGCCAGACTGCTTTATATGATCCTGTTCGCTATTGCTTACAGTCTGGCAAAAATGCTGATTATCGCAATTTGTGTCTATCAGTTTTTCGCCGTGCTGATTACGGGTAGCGCTAATGAACCACTGCTGCGGTTTGGCAAGAACCTGGCGATATATATGCTGGAAATTCTTGAATTCCAGACTTTCAATTCAGAGCTTCGGCCATTCCCCTTTACCCCCTGGCCCGATGAAGAACCCGGTGGTGGCATCTGGCTTGAGGAAATGAATGAGGATGACGACAACGGTGCTGACGACCAGACAGTAGCTGGCACCAGCGAGCCAGAGACTGAGCGCGCAGCGCCCCGGCAGGAGGCGTCTGCTGCTGATGAGCCAGCGGCGGCTGCAGAGAGTGAGTCTGAAAGCGACAACCGCAAGCCGGATACCCCTGCCTGATAAGTGCTTTCTAAGGCGTCATAAACCGCCAGCCACCGGCCACAGCGCCGGTGGCTTTCTGGCGTTTTTTACTTGAATTTCTCTCGAATGGCCCCATTTGACCTCCCAATGCACTGTTGATCCAACCGGAGGTAAGCAACAACATGTCTGAAGCCGTCAATAAAGAGAAAATGGGTTTCCAGTCAGAAGCCAAGCAGCTTCTTCACCTGATGATCCACTCTCTGTACTCCAACAAAGAAATCTTTCTGCGGGAACTGATTTCCAATGCATCTGATGCTATCGACAAACTGCGTTTCGCATCTCTGACAGATAACAGCCTGACAGCCGATGATGCAGAGCTCAGGATCAGGGTTGATCTGGATAAAGACGCTAACACCATTACCATTACTGACAATGGTATCGGCATGACCAGGGATGAGGCTATCGCTCACCTGGGCACGATTGCCAAATCTGGTACCTCAGCGTTTTTTGAGTCCCTGACCGGTGACCAGAAGAAAGACGCCCAGCTGATCGGTCAGTTCGGGGTAGGCTTTTACTCCTCTTTCATTGTGGCTGATCGGGTGACGGTTGAGTCCCGGGCAGCTTCTGCCGCTGAAGATGAAGCGGTACGCTGGGTTTCCGCTGGTGAAGCTGACTTTGAAGTAGAAACCATCAGCCGTGCAGCGCGCGGTACCTCCGTTATTCTGCATCTGAAAGCTGACGAATCCGAGTTTCTGGACAGCTGGCGGGTGCGCTCGATCATCAAGAAATATGCTGATCATGTGTCCGTACCGGTCGTGATGATGAGCGAGCCTTTGCCTGCAGCAGACGGTGATGAGAAAGAGGTTCCTCAGGAAGAAACCGTGAATACAGCACGGGCACTGTGGACCCGCTCTCGCTCAGAAGTCAGCGATGATGAATACAAGGAATTCTATAAGCATGTCTCCCATGACTTTCAGGACCCGCTCACCTGGAGTCACAATAAAGTGGAAGGCAAGCTGGACTACACCAGCCTGATGTATATTCCCGCCAAAGCGCCTTTTGATTTGTGGCAGCGGGAAGCACCGCGGGGACTTAAGCTTTATGTTCAGCGCGTGTTTATCATGGACGAAGCAGAACAGTTCCTGCCTCTGTACCTGCGGTTTGTGAAGGGGATTGTCGATTCAAATGATCTGTCGCTGAATGTTTCCCGGGAGATTCTGCAAAAAGATCCTGCTATTGATTCCATGCGCAGCGCCCTGACCAAGCGGGTGCTGGATATGATGGAGAAGCTGGCGAAAAATGAACCAGAGCAGTATCAGCAGTTCTGGGATGAGTTCGGCCAGGTGCTGAAAGAAGGACCGGCTGAAGATTTCAGCAACAAGGACAAAATTGCCGGTCTGTTGCGCTTTGCGACCACCACCAGCGAATCCCGGGTGCAGAACCAGTCACTGGCTGACTATGTCGCACGCATGCAGGAAGGTCAGGACACGATCTACTATGTTGCTGCTGATAACTACCAGACAGCGATTAACAGTCCGCACCTGGAAATCTTTAAGAAAAAGGGGATAGAAGTCCTGGTTCTGTCTGACCGTGTTGACGAATGGCTGATGAGCCATCTGCAGGAGTTTGAGGGCAAGAAGTTTCAGGATGTCGCGAAAGGCTCTCTGGATCTTGGTGATCTTGAAGATGAGCAGGAAAAGGAAACCAAGAAGGAGGTCGAGAAGGACTTTGCTGATCTGTTAGAGCGCATCAAGGGTGTTGTGGGTGAGCAGGTTGAGGAAGTCCGTATCACTCACCGACTGACAGATTCACCTGCGTGTCTGGTGGTGAACGAAGATGAAATGGGTATGCAAATGCGGCGTATTCTGGAGTCGGCGGGGCAAACAGTACCGGAGACCAAGCGCATCTTTGAACTGAATCCGGAACATCCGCTGGTCGCTAAGCTCAAAGCCGAGAAGGATGAAGGCCGTTTCGGCGACCTGACCATGGTGCTGTACGATCAGGCGATGCTGGCAGAAGGTAGTTCGCTGGAAGAGCCAACGACGTTTGTGAAGCGGCTGAACAAGCTGTTACTTGAACTTTCGGGCGACTAAGGCAATATCAGTTCAGCCAGGTCGCGGTCGCGACCTGGCTGGATTGTCAGACTGATCCTTCCGGCTGGCAGTTCCCGGTCAGGCAGATTCGGCATTGGGTCTGTAGGCGCTACCGGTTTGCTGCTCGATCTGCGACTGACGCAGATTGCCAATAACCGTTTCCAGTGCACGGGAGAAAAGTAACCCGTCGCTGATCAGCTTGACGGTACCATCCCTGAATTCTTCCGCCAGCCCGGCACGGGTTTTCTCCACCACCTTTATTCCCTGGCGATTTACGAAAATGAATTTATCGATAGCGTTGATTTTGGCCGCCAGTTTACAGCGAATACTCAGATCGTCGTCTGCCTGAAATTCAACCCACATGCCGACGCTGATGTGGTCGACCTGTGTCAGATAGTAGGCATCATCAGCGGCCTCAGAGGTTTCGCCGGTAGCGTCTTCTACCGCCGTATCTGAATCGTCTTCCTCTGTTGCGACGGTAAATTCCAGGGGAGTCATGTTATCGGGCGCCGGCTCTGATTCATCTTCGTCCGGCTCGTCGCTGGTGGCACTTGCCGTCTCGTCAGCATCAGCCAGCATAATGCCGTCATCACTGATGAGAGCGTGTTGCAGCAGATCAGGGTCAAGTTCGGCATCAGCAGATGGTGCAGCTGTGCTGTCATCCTGCGGGGTTGGCTCATGCTCAGACAGTGCTGATGGATCGACCACAGCGCCGGTAGCATCGATCTCTGCTGAATCCTGTCCTGCTTCCTGTGCGGCAGTTTGTTCTGCTTCCAGCGCTTCGGCAGCCTTTTGCGCAGCTTTCTCTGCCAGTAGTGCTTCTATGCTGGTCAGCGTTTCTTCCTGAATCGCCTTTAATTCGGCGATGAGGCTTTCGATCCTTATAGATTCAACCTGCGCAATCCTGAATGCTTTTCGCAGGTTATTCAGAAGTCTTGGATTAACCGTATCGAGGCGGTCGCGGTCTCCCTCATGTTCCTTGGGTTGCACGCTCCACAGCAGGACATCGATGGTATTGAGTGCCTGCTTCCAGGCATTGGACCCGGGGCCTTCCTTTACTACCAGCATCACCATGAACTTGTGGAACGGACCATCCAGAATCTCTTTGACAAGATCGGGCATAGACTGACCCAGAAAACGGTCAGCGATTTTCTGGGTAACCAGCTCTTTGATGTCTTCGAGTCGCTCCTGACGTTCCTTGGCTTTCAGGATGCGTTGTTCAAGGCGTCTTGTTTTAACGGCCTCGCGGGCGCGGAACTGCCTGAAATCTTTGACCAGCCCTTCAAAGAAGGCCACATCACCGTCGTACTCAGTAATCAAGCGGTTAACCAGTTCCTTGATTTTCTGGTACATGGGGTCGTCAGTGACCTGGTCAACTTCGGTCCAGCCGATACCTGCCTCGGCGAATTCGTTGAGGATCCTGCGGGCAGGGTGATTTTCCCGGTTGAAGAAAGACGGATCTGACAGCGCGACCTTCAGGATAGTGACCTGGGTACGGCCTATCAGTTCCTTGATCGGAATCGGAACCGATTCATCTTTCCAGACGGCATCGTACAGCAGTGAAACCAGATTAATGATGTCAGAGGACTGTGTGTCGATGGCAGAGATTACCC
>JAGRIO010000241.1 GCA_020443225.1 Pseudomonadales bacterium | reverse complement strand
TCAGCCGTTGCACCGGAGGTCACGACGCCAAGTGATGTATAGCCAGCTTCGATCGTGACAGATCCGTTGCCAGCAGCAATGATGCTGTCACCAACGTTCATTGAGATACCACCAACAGCTGTATCAGAAGAACCCGTATCATTCCGTGTTCTCAGTACCAGGCTGACATCAGCGGAGAGAGTCAACGCATCGTCTGCCAGATCAGCAATAGTAATCTGATTTCTGGCTTCGAGTATGATCTCGGCGTTTTCTGTGGAAGTCGTATCCTCTATCAGACCCGCCGAAATTGTTGTTGTACCGGTTCCCGTAAAACCACTGATATCGGCTTGCGCACCAGTGCCGGTTGCATCGGTAATATTGATATTCAGCGGATCCAGCAACAAGGTACCGCCCTGCCCGTTGACGGCTCCTGTGCTGACATCTCCGTTAAATACGAGCACATCTTTTGATGAGACCTCGACGAACCCACCATCACCGCTGTTTTCACCACCACGAGCACTCACTGCGCCATGAAACCCGGTATAGTCGTCAGACCAGATAATTACAGTACCGCCATCACCTGACAAAGTTGCGCTGGCAGAAATACTCGCATCAGGCGCTACGACTGTTCGCAGGGCGTTTTTCTCTTCGCCCTTTCCCTGATAGTTACCACCCACCAGAACCTGACCACCACCGGCAGTACCGTCGGCATTCAGCGAAGCCCTTCCGAACAAACCTACCTGTTCACCGAGCAGCTTGATGTGACCGCCAACCCCATTTGCGTTGCTGACATCACCAGCACCGAAGAAAAACACCGTGCCTGAATCGTTAAAGTCCGGATTTCCAGAGGCTTCCAGCAACAGACTGCCGGCATTACCGTCAGCTGCCAGCGCAGTCAGCGTAGCAGTATTTCGAATTCTGATACGGCCATTGGTTGCAGCAAGAGAGATAGAATTACCCGGAGACAAAGGATCATTCGGCAAGGGTGCCGGGAATGGTCGGGACTCAAGTTTTCCTGCAATGTCTATGAGCGCATTGGAATCAAGCGACGAATCCCGAACATCGATAGTGATCAGGCCGTTAGCAGAGATATCATCCAGTTCCCCGACCTGAATAAAGCCAGTCAATTCACTCGGAATTCCGGTTTGCGTATGATCGATGAGAATATCGAGGTTGCCGTCCACCGCCAGAAGTGATCCGCCAAGGTCATCCACGACTACCGAATTACTGGCCTGTAGCCGGAGGTTGCCTGAACTTTCATTGATTGCGGCAACAGAGATACCAGACTCGCCATCTTCATCAACCCGAATATCGGGTGCAGACAATGTCAAGGTACCTGCAACGCCATTAACTGCGGAAACATCCAGTCTGCCGGTCACAGCCAGATGATCGCCTGCAGTCAGTCTGATCTGCCCACCATCACCACCGTCCTGACCACCGGTTGCCGAAATATCACCGGCAACCGTGACATCCGCCGCTTCCAGACTGACACTGCCACCTTTCCCGATATTCAGCGCATCCGCACGAATCACCGAGCCCTTGAGTGTTTCAATCGAGTCGGTAGCACTCAGCGTAATCTGCCCACCGCCCGTCTGCCCGGACGCATCTGTGACAGTCTCAGAACCGATTTCAATACGCTGCGCGCTGACATCAATCCGGCCGCCTTCAGTCTGCCCGGACCTGGCCAGTACCCGGGAGGAACCTTCGAATTTCACAGCGCCGGTAGACCGTACTTCGATAGCCCCGGCGGGATGCGCCAGGTCTGATGACACGTCCAGCGTGCCGGTGTTCAGCACACTGCTGCCACTACCGCTGAGACGTATCACACCATCACTGTACTCGGCGCTTTTAGCCTTAATTACACCTGTATTGTTAACCGCATAGTCAAACAGAGAGCGGCTGACTGAACTGGTAAGAACAACCTTCCCTCCGGCAGCATCAATCTCACCAGAGTTAGTCAGTGCTGACTTCAGCCCTTCGTTATTACGCAGAACTTCTTCTGTAACCTCAATACCAATCAGGCTTTCAGGCCCAAAATTCACCACCGCACGACTTCCACTGGCCAGATTAACCTGACCGAGTGTCGCAACGATCAGGCCGGAATTCCGGACCGTTTCACCCAGCAGCGTGACAGAACCGCCGACCGAAGCTTCAATCACACCCTGATTAATAACATAGCCGCCGGTACCACCATCACTGCCAAACTCAGCAGAGCCATCAAAGAGGCTTCCCGACTCTATCGACAGGGAAGAGGCAAATATATCGGCTGCGTTGATGGTCGCCGTCTCGCCAAAGATTACGCCTCTCGGGTTGATCAGCGCGACTTTACCGTTGGCGGAAATTGAACCGAAAATATTCGTCGGAGAACCGCCAACAATCTGGCCAACGAACCAGGAACCAGAATCTGGCTGGGAAATGAGTACAGCTTCATCAGCATCGACATCAAAACTGTCGAAATTCATCAGCAGATTCTGTGACTGCTGATTGATATTTGTCTGGGTATCTCCAACCCGGGTGATATTGCCCTGACCCGAAACCACCACACCACCTTCCGGTGCGGCCTGAACCAGCGGGGCAAGCAATAAGGATCCAAGCAGGCTGCTGGTAAGGAGTTTTCTCTGAATCAGCAGGGAAGTGAGGGGTTTTAATCTGGGCACACTGACCCCTGCCCCGGCGATTGAGACATGGGAGATTCCCGCTTTTGACGCCTTGTTTCCCACAGGGACGGTTACCCGTTAATGAATCTTGTAGGTGAGATCAAGGAAGAATCTTGATTCACCCTCTGCACCACCAGTGACGGCATCGTAGCTGGCAGACCGTGGCGTCGCGAAAATGATGTTCGCACTGCCATAGTCTGCCCAGTTTAATCGCATACCAATGCCATAACCTTTCACCTCTGCATCGTCGTTCGAACTCAGGCTCCTTCTCACGCCATAGGCATAATCGAAGAAAACGTAAGGCCTGATCGGATCCAGTGGCAAACTGAACTTCGCCAGCGGATCAAACGGCAGGTCAAAGAACAATTCAACGCCCGCATAAACACCACTGTCGACCGAAATATCGCTGACGCCAAAGGCCCTGACGGCATTCGGACCACCAAGGGAATATTGCTCGACGGACGGCAGCAATTGTTCGGCATACTGACCGCTACCCTTCAGAACCAGATTGTAAGAAGCATTCTTTTTCGACAACCAGTTGTAAACACTGAAACGCTTCAACAGATTGACGTTAAATACAGTTTTTGTGAAATCAGTTGACTGACCGATCAGCTGATTCTCACCCTTGATAATGTGCCCCTGTTCCAGACCAAGACGGCCATTAACCAGCAGTTGTTTTTCGTCCCAAAGATTGGAGTAATCACCATAAACCGACACAATCTCAACCTGCTGATCGGTCGACAACTGCGCCAGACCCTGAACATCAAAAAGCACATCCTTGTAGACATAGGATGCCTGCGCACTCAGATTCAACGTACGTGAGCGCACGAACTGATACATCCCGGTGAGATTAAAATTATCCGTCTCACCCACGATTTCCGTTGACCCGGCCAGATCGGAAAGCACCGAAAACTGGTTACGTGACACACTGCCCTTGAACCGCCCATGGCCGTCTTTCGTGACAGGCAATTCGTATTCCAGCAGTCCATAAGTAGAGGCGTCTGGCCCTTCAGAGCGAAGCACACCTGCCATCACCCGATGCCCCAACCCTGCAACATTCAACCATTCAGCCGTAGCAAACATCCGGGTTTCACCCGTGGTAGCCGAGCCGTGGTTATCGATCAGAATATTAGCGTTCCATGCCTTCTCCTCAAGCACACTCAGGTTCAGGCTGGTTTCCCCGATATTCTGTCCAGGAGAGAATGATCCCCTAACCCGCAGGCCGGGTAAATCGTTTATCCGACGAAGTGCACCTTCTATTCTTTCTTCGGTGACGGCCTCACCCATTTCGTTATAAAAGGCCCTTGTAACCACCTCGGAAGGGTATATTTCATTGTTTGAAACCCTGACTTCACCCAACCGTCCTTCAAGAATACTGAAGCGAATCACGTTATCCGCGACTTCCTGCTCCGGAATAAATGCTGTCGCCAGAATGAACCCCTTGTCGCGGTAAAACTCAGTTACTGAGGCAGCAATCGCATCCAGTTGCTCAATGGTGATCCAGCCCCTGGCAAACTCCTGAAAGCGGATCAGATTCATCAGCTCTGCCAGATCTTCTTCGTCCTCACCACCGCGGTCTGCCAGATTCCGGAGAAAGCGGGAAATTTCCTTCACATCCCGCCGGGTAAAACCATTTTCATCCAGCTCGATATCCTGCTCTTCGATCAGGCGGCGGGTGACAAGTTGCTGAACCGATTCTTGGGTGATACCGAGCTCGGGGTAAGGCACGACCCCTTCGATGACAATTTCGCTCACCGGTAACTTCTGCAATTCTTCTTCCGAATAGCGGCGCTCCGAAACTCTGGGGACAACGATATCTTTTTCGTCCAGCCCCTCAAAGGGATCGGCCTTGTCCTGAAGCTCACGGAAACCATCAAATTCAAATGGCGCAAATGCATCGACCGCTGCAGCAAACCCACAGGGAGACATCACCAGAAGCAACAGGGCTCCCAGCCAGTTTCGGAAAAGAGGTTTCATAGTTCCTCTGTCAGCTCCAATAGCACCACGCCCACGGGGAATCTGATCTTTACCCCCATAAGCTTTTGATTTTATTATCATTAATCGCAATCAGAGAAGCTCACCCCCCATAGGCGAGCCTCTTTACTGTTACGACCCAAAGTATCGCAATCGTGGATCAGAGTCCATTCGCTGAAACCGCTGCGATTTCCATCATCTGCACCCTACTGGCGCTACTAACTGTTTCTGGATTCAATCGCACGGACTAATCGGAACCCGGTAACCAGATCTGGCTCACCGGTATGCTGAACCCAGTAATCAAGCCGGCACTCTGGCTTAGGGTCCGTATGCGCACCACCTACAGCTTTCAGTTCATCGCCGGCGACAACCCACTCGCGGGCATTCCCGACATAGTTATACAAGCCCCAGCTATTAGGTCTGCCAGACAGGGTGTTAAGCAATTTGTCACCCAACCTCACGCCACGAGAGTCGACAGTACAATTCACATTATCGTCAACCTGAGGCGTATTGGTGGATGCAGCATAGAGCCATTCCTCTTCTGTCGGCAGCCGGTATTGCTTGCCACTCTGCTCGGATAACCAGGCCGCATAATTATTCGCATCCGCAACCGAGATGTTAGTGACAGGCAGAGAAGGGTTTCCGGAAATCTGCGCGCAACCGGTCTGCTGGCAATAGAAGTTATAGTCTGCAATGCGTATTTCGATTCTGCTGATCGCAAACTTCTCCATACTTTTGCCGATCTGGCCGGGCACCACGACCATTTCCGGGCTTTCACCGCCAACCGCCAGCTTATCGGTACACCAGCTGCGGTTTCTCGTGCCATTACCCACCAGATTGCGGGCATCACACGGGTCCAGATCGCTGATCTCAATCTGCGCTAGACGCGGCTGGTCGGGCAGATAGCCCATCACAACCTTCTGAGTAAGACGTGCTTCTTCGGGGTCGCGCGCAGCAACCCGCTGTTCGATACAACCAGCCAGAGCGTCAGCAATACCGGGCTTGTCCCGCTCAAATTGTTCAGGGAAGTTAGCCTGCATGCTCTGAAGCAACTGACCAAGGTTCTCAAGGTCTGAGGCAATACTGCCTTTGCATCGCAATATCCTGAGCAGAGAGGGAAGATGCTCATTCTGGTAGAGCGCGTTTCTGGCCAGCTTAGCCGCCTCTTCTTCTTTTCTGAGTTCAGCAAGCCTGGCCTGCTCTTCCCGGTAGCTGATCGTGTCTTCCAGCGCAACGGTATCCAGCCTGACCTGTTCCTCACGTGGCGCCAGCGCTTCCTTCAGCGAACGCTCAACCTCGGCAATGGCCTCGGCATCAAAATTGAAATGGAGTTTGGCAAACGCCAGCAATTCCTGACCTTCGTATAATTTCGCCAGAGATTCTTCACGATACTGATCGATCCGGGCCTGCAATTGCTCTTCAAGCTCAGGACTGCCGCGCACCGCCGTCACACTGGGTTGA
>JAGRIO010000240.1 GCA_020443225.1 Pseudomonadales bacterium | reverse complement strand
AACGTATTGCAGCGCAGAATCGTATTCTTTAGCTTCAAACGCTTTCATAAAGGCGGTTACGATTTCTTGTTCATTCACAGATAGTCTCCTCAACCGGAAAACAACGATATTGAACATCAGCAGGACATGATGCTATTACCTTGAAGGTAATCAGTACTTGCCGGATGAAGGACCCTGTGTTCGGTAAGGGTAATTCCTGAGGACTTTATTTCGCAGACAATAATGGTTCTACATTGTGGCTGACTTCATTGTTACTGAATGGGACAAAGGAGCTGTTCGCGTATGTGATGACCCGAATCTCGTTTCGCCCTACACCGTGGTTCAGGCTCACCTCATCCTGATGCAATTGATAATCACCAGAGCAAAACCTAAGCTGACATGACACTAGCTGGAAATTACTAACATGTTATTCATTTTTGGCGGACTACCCGCGGCGGGAAAATCCGTGTTATCCAGACATCTGGCCATTCAACTTGGCGCAGTATATGTGCGCATAGATTCCATCGAACAGGCATTGCGTACCCATGCAGGTCTGAACCCAGTGAGTGTCGCTGGCTATGTCAGTGCCTATGCCATTGCCAGGGATAATCTGATACTGGGGCATAAGGTCGTTGCTGACTCAGTCAATCCCATTCAGGTCACCAGAGAAGCCTGGCGATCAGTTGCTTCAGATGCCGGTGTGCCACACCTGGAGATTGAGGTCATCTGCTCAGACCCTGAGCAGCATAAAGCGAGATACCTCGCAAGAATCGCCGACATAGCCGGTCTAACCTACGGTCCCTGGGAGGATGTCGTGAATCGTGAGTATGAACAGTGGTCTACCAGAGATTTGCAGATAGACACGGCTGGTCAGTCAGTTGCTGATTCATACCGGGAAATGATGCATATAGTAAACAGCAGAATTGCCTGACTATGCACGAGCGCAGCGACACGATTATTAATCTGGTGACGTTCACCACCCTGACTATCCTCTTCTATATCGCCGGTTACTGGTTGATTTATCGTTTGGGTCAGGCAACACCACTGATGCTATCCGTCGGCGCAGCGACCTTGCTTACCTGTGTCGTCAGAGGTCGGAAAGTCTCTGACCTGGGATGGCATTGGGGTGCCTGGCCGGTTCATCAGGTGAGCTATCTGTTACCCCTGGGCATCACACTGGTGTCCTACCTGTTCATATGGGTACTGGGTCTGGGTGATTTCTATAATCAGTCGTTTGTTTCGCAACTGAAAGCCGACTACAACCTTCCCCACTGGAACGACTTGTTTATTACCGTTTTTCACATTCTGCAAATTGCCACGATAGGCTTTTTCATCTCTTTGCCATCTGTACTGGGGGAAGAGATTGGATGGCGGGGATTTTTGGTTCCTGAGCTCGCAAAGCTGATGCCATTTACCGGTGTCGCTCTGGTCAGTGGTTTCAGTTGGGCACTGTTTCACTGGCCATTAATCATTCTGGGTTTATACGGAAATGATATTGTTCCGCTCAGTTATCAGCTATTGGTTTTCTCTGTTTTTATCACCGCCAGTGGCGTTATTCTCGCCTACTTCCGGATGATAACCGGAAGCCTGTGGCCGGCGGTTGTTTATCATGCCAGCTCCAACATTTATATTCAGAAACTGTTCACACCGTTAACCGGGGAGAACGAAGTCTCTGCCTGGTATATCGATGAGTTCGGTGCAGTCACTGCCGGTGTAGCGAGTTGCGTAGCTTTCTATTACTGGCAGAAAGGCAGCAGGGCATTTAATAACTCAACAAAATCAAGTCTCGTTAATCAGACAAGCTGAGCCGACATTGGGTGTACAGCCAGGCACTTTCCCTGATTTAATATGCGAGGAGCACGAGTCAGGTTTTCTGTGAAGATTAGTTACCTTTGCAATCATAGTGATACTGCTGTTGGGTAACTGCATTTCCTCGCTGCTGAACCTCGCAGCGGTCGGCCTCGCAAGTGCTTTTCTGGAAGGAACTGATAGCGGCATTCTTAAGAAATCAGACCAGAGCGGCAATTATGCTGATAATATCGCCGATAGTACCTATCGGAACGATTAAGTACCGTCCCTGACGTTCAGGAGGAACCATGTCAGATCAAGGTGATGAAGACTTAAATAAGTGGGATCGATATTTTGCCATTGAAGCTAACAACCTGGCGTGGCAGCTAACCACCCAACCCAGAACAGCGGCGGAAGATGATGAGTTGCTCAATCTCGCTCATAGTTCAGCCTTCCATTGGAGCCGCGTGGGTAACGAGCTTAACAGGATGCGCGCTACCATGCTTCTGGCTGAGGTACACGCGCTGCTGGGTCTGGGGCAAACTGCATTACTTTATGCCGGGAAGATGCGAGACTTTTTTCTGGCGCAAGATGATGTTCCCGATTGGGAAACAGCCTTCGTTCATACCATTCACGCACATGCTGCCTGTGCTGCGGCAGACCATGTCAGTCATCAGGTATCTTACGAGTTGGCCAGAAAGGCCATTGATGCAATTGCAGATGAGGATGACCGCAACGTGGTGCTCCAGACTTTCAATGCTGTACCTGTACCCGGGGATCAGACCGGATAAACTGTACTCAGTCACAGTTTACCGGGTGTTAGTCAGGAGCAGGTAAATCAGATGTATGTCATTACAGGTACATCAGGTACAGGCAAAACCACACTGTTAGCTTCGCTAAGAGCTTTGGGGTATCTATGCTTTGACGAGCCAATACGCCGCGTTCTGGAAGTGCAACTCCGAACGGATGGCGATGCCTTACCCTCGAAAGATCCGAAACGCTTCATTCGGGCGATCCTCACCGCTTTCGAACAGGATTACGAAGAGACCAGGCAAGCGCAGGCAATATGCTTCTTTGATCGTGGTATTCCTGATGCAGCAGCTTACGCAACACGATTTGGCGTTGACCCCACGCTGATAGAAACCAGCGCAAGGCAACTGAGGTATTCTGAGCCAGTATTCGTGCTGGAGCCCTGGCGGGAAATTTTTGTTCAGGATGAGCTAAGAGGCAAAACTTTCGGTGAATATGAACATTTCCACCAACTCATCATTCGTGCTTACAGTGATCTGGGGTATAGCCTGGTCATGGTGCCCAGGGCACCCGTTGAGACAAGAGCTGAGTTTATAATGTCCAGAATCGGCGCTTAAGGTAATCACGGGTCAGGACTTTATGCCGCTGACGTATTCTTCAACGAAGTAATATCGTCAGGATACAGTGTTTTTTGACGACATTATGGTCTCGCAATCAGAGAGGTTAGATCGATATGAATGCCGGGGATCCGCTTTTCATTCTGTATGTTTACGATATGAATCGTGCGCTCAGTTTCTACCGTGATACTTTTGCTCTGACGGTAGTACAACATACGCCGGGCTGGTCGATGCTCCGTTGCGGCGGCGCAACCATCGCGTTGCATATACTTAGCGAAGGCAGTACTGAATCTCTAGCTACTCATGCGGGTTTGAGCCTGCAGGTCGACGACCTTGACGCCGGCATCAACGCGGTTCTCGCTGCCGGCGGTGAACATATTGTTACCCGCGAGGCGACTGACTTTGTGCCTGTCAGAATGTGTGAACTCCGGGATACCGAGGGCAACGGTTTTGAATTGAGGCAGTTTGTCGCAAAGGGAAGCGAAGATCTGACCGCCATACCAGTGCAGAGCTGAAAGCATCATGTACCTGAATATTCAGCGGTACCTTAGCTACTATTCTTATTGTTATCACACAGGCTTCGCAGTACTTTAGTCAGTGCTGCATCACTTCCCGGTGGCTACGTTTATCGCTCTGAAGTGCCATATGCAGCAATTTTGAGGCTCCACTTAGCAAAGATGTTGGTTATATATGAGAACAGTGACAGTAGTTCCACACAATCCAGAGTGGCGAGCCGAATATGACGCCGAGTCCCATCGGATTCTTCAGGCACTCGGACCAGAATCTATCACTATCCACCATATAGGAAGCACGTCGGTATCAGGGATCTATGCGAAACCCATTGTGGATATGCTTGGAATTGTCGAAGATCTGGCTAGCCTGGATACTCGCGCCAACGAGATGGAGCAGCTGGGCTATGAAGTGATGGGTGAGTTCGGGATTCCTGGCAGGAGATACTTTCGGCTCAACGATGAAGAAGGCATAAGGCGATTTCAATTACACGTATTTGTTACTGGCTCTGACGATGTCACTCGTCATCTTGCTTTTCGAGATTTTCTCAATGCCCACCCGACCGTCGCCCGGGAATATTCTGAACTGAAAAGGCAGTTAGCGAAAAGGCATTCTGCTTCAATCACTGACTATATGGACGGAAAAGACGGCTTTATTAAGGACACGCAAATGAAGGCGCTTCGATGGTATGGCGCTAACTGAGAGAATCTCTGTTTTTCAAACCGGAACACGGTGCGAACCTGTCAGTTTGCTATCCTTTGCAACTCAGAAATATGATTAGTTCACCTTCTCAACGCATCAAAGGATATTTATGCAGGTAGTATCGATAAACAATGGCAAGCATTATATCTGGGGCGAGAACTGTGATGGCTGGCATCTGGTATCGTCACCTGACCTCAGTGTCATTCAGGAACGCATGCCAGGTGGTTCCTCAGAAGTACGGCACCTGCATCACCGGGCAGAGCAGTTCTTCTATGTTCTTAGTGGTACTGCTACGCTGGAAGTTTCCGGTAGAAACCACATTCTCAATGCTAACGAAGGCTTTCATGTACCTGCGGGGGTTCCACATACGCTGAGCAATGAGACTGATCAGGAACTCATCTTCCTGGTGACTTCTACGCCGCCTTCTCATGGTGACCGCGAAGAAGCATGACACATATCCGTTATTGCATCTGACATATCTGGTCAGCGCGTCGCAGACAGCAGGCGTCGCCGGTCAGACTGCACCAAATTCAAGATGACGCTAACTGAAGTCACCACCAACAAATGTTGGATGCGTGCGAAAGCCGTGGAATAATCAGGCATAGCGACTCATGTGATAACCTGAAATGACAGAACAACCTCATCGGCTCCGAATGCCTACCATGTTGGCTTTTGGTTTCGGCCAGATCAGCGAAGCGGTTAAGAACGCTGGCTTTAATACTTTTCTGCTCTTCTACTACAATCAGGTACTCCAGGTATCCGCCACGGGAACCAGCATTGCACTGGCAATCGCGCTGGTTTTTGACGCCTTCACTGATCCGGTAGCCGGCGGGCTGTCAGACCGCTTCAAGTCAAAATGGGGAAGACGGCACCCTTTTATTGCTGCGGCCGCAGTGCCACTGGCGATCACTTTTTACTGTCTGTTCAATCCACCCGAAGGCCTGAGCGAACTGGGTTACCTGCTCTGGCTGGTGGTTTTCTCCGTGCTGGTGCGGGGTGCAATGACCTTCTACCATGTTCCGCATCTGGCGCTGGGCGCTGAGATGGCACGGGACTACAACCAGCGTTCAACGATGTTCGCATTTAATACCTTTTTTGGTTTTATGGGAGGTGCGCTGTTTATCCCCCTCTCTTACCTGCTCTTTTTCCCTACGACAGAAGTTTACAACCCCGCTTTACTGAATAAGGCAGCCTATACCCCCTGGTCACTGTTCGCTGGCGGAATAATGATTTTTGCCATTCTGGTATGCGTGCTGGGTACGGCAAGCGAGATTCCGAGACTGAATGAGCTAAGCAACCGAATCGCCCGTGAGAAGTTCGGCATGCGAAGACTACTGAGTGAGCTTGGCGATGCCTTCCGTAACAAGTCCTTCAGGGCCATCTTTTTCGGCATGATGCTCGGGACCTTTATTCTTGCAGTCGAGGGTGTGTTCAATCCTTTTATGGGATTTCATTTTTGGGGCATGACCACAGAACAGCTGTCGTTAATTCCCATTGGGCAGCTTGTCGGTCTGATCGCTTCCGTGCTTCTGGTGCCCATCCTTACCTCAAGGTTCGACAAGAAACCCACGCTGATAGGTAGTGCACTGTTGACCATCGTCAACATCAATACCCCTATCCTTCTCATGTTATTTGGGGTGAGCTGGTTTCCGGAGAAGGGTTCAGATGCACTTCTGATTATTCTTATCAGCAGCGCTGGTATCACGGCGCTGTTGGGTCCGGTCATATTTGCGACG
>JAGRIO010000239.1 GCA_020443225.1 Pseudomonadales bacterium | reverse complement strand
AGTAAACGACTACGTATTCAATGCCACAGCTGATCTCGCTGAAGTGCAGCGCCAGTTGGGTGAATATCAGCAAAGCAAAGATTTATTGTCAGCCATCATTCAGACTGCCCTGCAGGCCGGTATGCCGGAGTCTGCGAACAAGGGTAAGGCGTATCTGGGTCGGGTTCTGAAAGAAGAGGGCGATCTGGTTGATGCCCAGCATCTCACGGAAGAAGTCGTGGATTATGGCACCCGTGCCTGGCTCGATAACCCGGTCAGTATTTACAACACCTTACTGGAGCTTGGGGCTATCTATCAGGCGCAGGGTGATCTCGGTGCGGCAGAAGCTACCTATGCTGAAGCCCATGACGGGCTGCTGAACCTCTTTGGTCCTGTACATCCTTCGACGCTGGTTGCTGCCTCGAACCTGGGTCAGCTCTACGAAAGTATCGGGCTCTACGACAAGGCTGAACCTATCCTGAAACAGACCCTGGCGATTTTTGAAGAGAACTTTGGTCCGGCCCATCCTGACACCATGCGGGTTCGCAACAATCTCGCGTTATTGCACGAAAGTCAGGGTAATTTCCGCGAAGCAGAACCCCTGTACGAACGTTCACTCGACCTGATGTCTGAAGTTCATGGCGTCGACCATACCGATACTATTGCTGTTCGTAACAACCTCGCTTTCCTGAATATGCTGATGGAAGAATATGACACTTCCGCCACCATGTTCAGACAAGTCATGGATCAGTGGACGATACTGTTCGGGCCAGACCACCAGAATACGCTGAAAGCGACTAACAACCTCGGCCGGGTGCTGCAGAAACTGGGTGAACTCGAAGAAGCGGAAATGATGATTTCTCAGGCGCTGGACCTGCGCCGGCAAGTGCTGGGCGAACGCCATCCGGATGCCATCCGTTCGATGATTGACCTGGGCGGTGTCTACATTGACGAGGCCCGGTTGGCGGAAGCCGATGCGCTGCTGACTGATGCGCTGGCTATCGCTGAACAGACATTGGGAGAACAACACCCCTATACCTTTGAAGCTCTCAATATGCTCGCGGCTGCCAAAGAAGCACAGGACAAACTTGAGGCTGCCATCGATCTCAGGGACGAAGGTATGCGTCGCCGCAGCCGCTTCCTCGACACCATGTTGTGGACGACGGGTGAAAATGCCCGGGAAGGCTATATACGCCTGCACCGTCCGGAGTTGGATGCCTACCTGGCCCTGATTGCCAGAGTGGGTGGTGAAGAGGCAGGCAAGCGGGTGATTGATGCCAGCCTGCAGCGCAAAGGCTTGCTGCTGAAGATTACGTCGGAAATTCAACAGATAGCCACGATGGCGAAAGACCCGTCACTGCGTAAAGTTGCGGATCAGCTCGAGGCTACGCGTAAGCGGCTGGCAGCGCTGACGCTTTCCGGGCCCACCGCAGAAACTGCGGATAATCACGCAGAAGTGCTGTACCGGCTTGAGCAGGAGGTCAACGAACTGCAGGGTCAGATGGGCCGCGCCAGCGTCCGGTTCCGCACCTCAATTGCTGCGGTCAGCAGCGATACTGTCGAGACAGTGCTGACCGATGGACAGGCGCTGGTGGACTTCATTTACTACAACGAAGATGGCGAGCAGAAACTGCTGGCGGGCGTGATGATTAATGAGGGTGGAGACATTCGTTACGAGATAGTGCCCTTTGACGATCGTGAGGCCATTGAAGCAGCGGTGACAGAATATCGCACGATCATTCAGGATCAGTTTGCCGATGAAGATGAGATGCACGACATCGGCATGAATGCCTATGAACTGATCTGGGCGCCTGTCAATGAGGTACTGGATGGCATTGAATACGTGTACCTGATTCCCGACGGCATACTGAACATTCTGCCGTTCAATGCCCTGATGAATGAAGATGAAGAGTATCTGCTGCAAACTCATGATCTGCATATCCTGACCTCTGGCCGGGACATCATCCCCAACGAGTTCCAGCTGGCGAATGGTGAGTACGTGATTCTGGCTGGCCCTGATTATAATTCGGACGATGTGGTCAGTGATGAGCAGAAACAGGAAGCTATTGGTCGTCGTTCCTCAACGCTGCAACTGGGCATCCGCGGTGCCGGTTCTGGTCTGCGGGGTCTGAACTTCGCGCCGCTGCCGGGTGCTGAGGAAGAAGGGCGCATCATCACTGATCAGGTTCAGCAAAATGACCATGAGAATGAAGTCTTCTTTGGACGGGCGGCGGAGGAGATCGTACTGACCGAGTTGGCTGAACCTCCGGAAATTCTGCATGTGGCTACCCATGGCTTCTTTCTGAAAGCTGACGATAATCTGCGCAAGCGCTTGCTGAAGCTGCAACGGGGTGCGGACTTACACGTGCCGCCGCCGGGTGATAACCCATTGTTGCGTGCTGGTCTGGCATTTGCGGGCATCAATGCCAACGCTCAGTTTCTGGGTGATATTGATACGGTTAATGATGGGGTACTGACGGCCCTGGAAGTACTGGGTCTGAATCTTTCCGGTACCAAACTGGTGGTATTGTCAGCCTGTGAGACGGGTCTGGGTGAAATTCACGAAGGGGAAGGCGTTTATGGTTTACGCCGCTCTTTCCAGGAGGCGGGCGTTGCCGAGGTGATCAGTTCTTTATGGGAAGTGAGCGATGCGGGTACGCAGGCGCTGATGACCGGTTTCTATGATCGTATGCTGGCAGGGCAGCCAGCCCGTGAGGCGCTGCGTGATGCGCAGCTTGATATGCTGGAATCGCCGGAATGGGGTTTTCCGTATGTCTGGTCTGCGTTCATGATTGTCGGTAGTTACGAATCTGCTGGTTTCTCTGTTCAGTAGCCGGGCAGTCAGCACCAGGAGAGTAGTGTATGTCAGCTTACGGCACTGACCAGCCAGCGCCGCAGGATGCTGTCAAATTGTCAATTGAAGCCAGTCCCGGCCTGACGGACTGGCTTTCATCCATGGGCGTGAGTCTGGCATTTTCCACTTACCAGACTGGTAAGCTGTTCTTTGTGGGGCAACAGTCCGGCAATCTGTCGGTGTTTGAAAGAACCTTTGATCGATGCATGGGGCTTTGCACGGATGATGCCGGTCAGACCCTGTGGATGAGCAGTCGCTATCAGCTCTGGAAGTTGACCAGTGCCTTCAGACCCGGAACCCGCTATCAGGGCTATGACCGCCTGTATGTGCCCAGGGTCGGTTACACCACAGGCGATCTTGATATACATGATGTCGCCATCGACGACGTCGGCAAGCCGGTTTTTGTCTCTACCCTGTTCAGTTGCCTGGGAACCCTGTCGGATCAGAAAAGCTTTGAGCCGCTGTGGAAACCCGGCTGGATCTCTCGTCTGGCACCAGAAGACCGCTGTCATCTGAATGGCCTGGCGATGGACGATGGCAAGCCGCGATTTGTAACCAGTGTTTCCTGTTCCGACGTAGCCGATGGCTGGCGGGAGCAGCGTTCGGGTGGTGGTGTTGTAGCCGATGTAGCATCAGGCGAGATTGTCTGTAGTGGTCTGTCGATGCCCCATTCGCCGAGACTTTATCGTGACAGGCTCTGGCTTCTGGACGCTGGCACCGGTTATTTCGGATATGTCGATCTGGCCTCTGGCCGGTTTGACCCCCTCGTTTTCTGCCCGGGGTTTCTCCGCGGTCTGGCATTCAGAGGAGACTTTGCCATCGTTGGTTTGTCGGCACCCAGGCAGAATAAAACCTTTCGTGGCCTGCCGCTGGATGGCAATCTGGCAGAGAAAGGTGCAGCACCACGATGTGGATTGATGGTGATTAACCTAAACAGCGGGACTGTCAGTCATAGTCTGCAACTCAGCGGCATTGTTGAGGAGCTTTACGATGTTGTAGTATTGCCCGGTGCGTCCAGGCCCATGGCTCTGGGTTTTAAATCCGACGAAATTAGTCGGGTATTATCGGTCGATGAAGATCAGTTTGAGTTGTAGCCCATGGGGTGCTGATCGTTGCCTGAAAAGGGCACTTGATTGCCGGTAAAAATGTGATAATCAGTTGAACAGGCCCAACCGGGGGGCGCCATCCCGGGCCTGATTCATTACAATAACGAGATTGGTAATAAGTTGGAGATCATTTGTGATCAGGCAGTTTAGCGTAGCAGCTCTTTTGGTAGCCTTTGGCTCTTCCGCCCTCGCACAATCGGTGTCTGAAGTTGTTCAGACCACACTCCGAACCAACCCTGATATTCTGGCCAGCAAATACAATGTGGATGCGGCTGAAGAATTACGCAAACAGGCCCGCGGAGCCTATTTTCCTTCCATTGATCTGGTGATTGCCGGTGGTCGGGAAAGTTCCAACAATACGACGACCCGCGCTCTCGGTGTGGACGAATTGCGGCTCACCAGGAAGGAAAAGAGTCTGAAGGTCACTCAGTTATTGTATGACGGCTTCAGCACTGCAAGTTTCGTGAGACAGCAATCGGCGCTGGTTGATTCTGCCGTAGCGCGTCTGGTCAGCAGCCAGGAAAGCATCAGCCTGCGTGCCATTCAGGTTTATCTGGAGCAACTGCGCCGGGAAGCGGTGGTTGAACTGGCCAGGGAAAACCTCGATCACCACGATAAAACCCTGAGCAAGATTCAGGAACGTTTTGAGAATGGCGTAGGCACCAAGGTGGATGTGGTTCAGACTCAGGGTCGCCGGGCGCAGTCCAAGGGCAATGTACTCCTGTCTGAACGTGACGTTAAAAATGGTGAGGCAGAGTTCTACCGGGTGGTTGGTGAATACCCGAAGAATCTTGTCAGCCCGCCACCTGTAACCGGGCTGCCTGAAACACTGGAGCAGGCGATCGAGATCGCGATGCGTAATAATCCGGGGCTGCTGGCCGCTGAGGCAGATCTTGAAGCAGCGATTGCTGCCCGTGAGCAGGCCCGTAGCACCTACCACCCAAGATTTGATTTGGAAGTTGGCGCAACCCGTAACGATGATACTGATGGTTCAGTGGGTGCCAATGACGATGAAACCGCCGTCATTCGTATGACCTACAACCTGTTTCGTGGTGGCGCAGATAAGGCCCGCAGAAATGAGACCGAAGCCCGCGAGTTTGCCGCCCGTGAAACTGCCCGCAGCATCCGTCGTGCCGTTCAGGAAGATGTGACGCTGGTCTGGAATGAATTGCAGGACGTGCTCATGCGGCTGGAGTACCTCGAGGCTCACGTAAAATCAACCGAAGAAGTGCTGGTGGTTTACAACGAACAATTGTCTCTGGGTAAGCGGACATTGCTTGACCTGCTGGATATTCAGAATGAAGTGCTGCGATCCAAAATCGCACTGATTACCGGCGAATCCACCGCTGCTCTGGCGCGTTACCGGGTGCTTGCCAGTACCGGCCGTTTACTTGAGACCATGGGTATTGCCGGCGAGGGACGCTAAATGCAGCAGGGCATACTGGCGCCGGTTCCGGCTGTCAGCAGATATCTCTTCCTTTCCCTGCCAGTTGATGCCGAATGGGAACCACTGCGCGATACGCTTGAAAGCATCGTTGATGGCAACAGTATAGTTGCCGGATTCGGCAAAAGCCTCGTTGATCTGGCCGCTGGCAGAATTCGTGCCCTGCGGGAGGCGCCTGTCTATGCCCATGGCGGCATTGCCATTGCTGCTCAGCCCTGGGCGCTGCTGTTGTGGTTGCGGGGTGATGACCAGGGTGATCTGGTTAACCTGACCCTTCAAATCCAGTCCGCACTCGACGGGCTGGCGGAAATCGGTGAGATTATCGATGGTTTTCGCTACCGCGATTCGAGGGATCTGAGCGGCTACATTGACGGAACGGAAAATCCCGATGGCGAAGATGCTCTGGCAGCCGCTTTTGACGAGGCAGGGAACAGCTTCCTCGCTGTGCAGCGCTGGGAACATGATCTGACCTGGTTTCATGCTCTGGATGAAGCGCAGCAGGATGAGGTGTTTGGCCGCCATAAAGCCACGAATGAGGAGTTCGACGCGCCGGATTCCGCCCATGTAAAACGAGCAGCGCAGGAAGATTTTTCGCCGGAAGCCTTTATGCTGCGTCGGTCCATGCCCTGGGCTGATCCGTCGGGGGAAGGGCTGGTATTCGTTTCTTTCGGTAACAGCTTCTATGCATTTGACGCGGTCATGCGTCGCAT
>JAGRIO010000023.1 GCA_020443225.1 Pseudomonadales bacterium | reverse complement strand
CTCTGTGCCTGGGGTACCCGGAAGGAAATCCCTTATCTCAGTAAACCTACTCCGGCCCCACCGATATCACCACTGCGAATCTTCAACGAAATGAAGATAGCGTTTTCAAACAAGTCTTACCGCTCAATCTTCTTCGGACTCACTCTGGGTACAACCGTTGTCGCCATTGAAGGGGCTTTTCAGCCGTTCATGGGTATCCACTTCTGGGAACTGGACACTGAAAGTCTGCGCTGGATTCCGATTGCCATCATGCTGGGTCTGCCTTTCGGAACAGCACTCGCGCCCATTGTGACCCGCTGGCTCGACAAACGTTTGTCACTGGTGGTGTCAGCTGCCTTCTCGATCATCTGCGTCAATGTCATGATCGTCAGCAGACTATTAGGCTTGTTGCCACCTAACGGTGACCCGATCATTCTGCCAATGTTACTGTTCTTTTCATTCCTGTCGGCAGTCGTTTCACCGCTGTTATTCATCACCATCAATTCCATGTTCGCTGACATTTCTGATGAGATGGAACTGGAGACTGGTGAACGTCAGGAAGGGGTTATCTACTCGGCACGGGCGTTCGCCATTAAGGCCGCTAATGCGCTGGGCACCGTACTTGGAGGTATCGCCCTGGATCTGATTGCGTTTCCCCGTTCGGCGCCACCCGGCACTGTAGACGACAGCGTGGTCTTTAATCTCGGTCTGGTGCAGGGACCCTTAACCTCATTGTTCACCTTCACCGGCTTGCTGCTGTATCTGGGTTACCGGCTGGACCGTCAGCGACACAACGAGATTCTCATGGCGCTGGCAAAGCGCAAGGCCGCTTCCACAGCTGCTGAAAATCAGGATCTCACAGTTTAGCCCGGTTAATCCGGCAGCGCTTCGACCAGCCCGGTTGACGACCACCTGCTGAACAGCCAAGAAAAGCCCCGTGATGATCACTGACATCACAGGGCTTTTTGTGAGTTCCGGCCGTGCCAGCCATTCAGGCCGGCACCTGGTTTAACAAGATTGTTCTCAGAACTTGTACTCAAATCCGACGGACAAGACGTCAGCATCGCCACCTTTGTCATAGTCCCAGTAATAGGCATAGACCCTGGTGCCTTTGGCAACTTTATAGTCGATGCCAACCAGCGTGCTTCTGACATCAGCGGCGACAATATCTGAATCACCATGCTGGAATTTCAGTGCAATATCCCCAAGTGTCTTCTGCACACTGACCGTATAACCGGTTTCGTTGTCGGCACCCGCTTTATTCTGCTGCTCACTAGACTGCAGCAACAAACCAAACTGCCAGCTGTCAATCTTATACTGCGCAACACCGCGCACCGAATCATACACCTTAGTGCTACCCGTGCTCTTGTCGTTCTTGCGCATATCAGCATCGTAGCCAAACGCCAGATATAAGTTGTCAGGTTCATAACTCACCATTACTGACTGACTGCTGTCAAAATCAGAATCAGAAGGCACCCAGGCGGCACTGACCCGGATGCTCTCCGCCAGCGCCGGAGATTCATAAAACCATGAGTCGGTGGCCCGTACTTCTCCCACAACAACATTCTTGATGTCGCCGACCTGATCATTAAACAGATCAATTTTACCCTGAGCTCTTTTCAGCGGTGTATCATGGGCGCCGAACAACACTTTGCCAAAATCACCTTTGACGCCGACAAAGGTATTACGCATGCCAAACAGTGTATCGATGTCAGTGCCACCATGAGCAACATCCACATCCTGTTCTATCTGATAAATGACTGACAGGCGATCATTGAGCTCGTAATCTCCTTTCAGTCCAAGACGCGAAGTATTGCTGAAAAAGTCATCGTCGGCATTGTCGCGGCTGTCATAACTGACATTGATCTTACCGTAGAGCGTTACTGGCAGATCGACGGCCGAAGCGTCAACAGAGCAGACTGAGAGAGTTGTGGCCACAGCAGCAGCCACACCAAGAGGTGTGTAGGCTTTCATAATTTCCCCAATGTACTTTCAAGTTCCCGATCATCAGGGCAGCTCCCTGCTGGCTGAATGATCTGTCAATAAAATGAGTCACAGGGAGGATGATTAGCTCTCCCTGACAATCTCTCAGTCTTTCTGATGATTGTACTCGTGTTCATGTTGATGCCGGACGACTTCACCTCCTTCCATGAAAATGACTTCTTCAGCGATATTGGTGGCCAGATCGGCCATTCTTTCAAAGTTACTGGAAATCGTCAGCAGTGACAGACAAGGCGCTACCATCGCCGGATCCGATTCCATTGTTGCCCGCAGGGTCTTGAACATCTGAGCGTGAATATCATCCACACTGTCATCCATTTCCCTGACTCTTTCTGCCAGCGTGACTTCCTGATTGACCAGAGAATCAAGACAGGATTTCACCATGGTTCTTACGATCGCACCCATTTCAGCAAACTCAAGCTCAGCTGCTACCGGTGGAAAATTAGCCAGAAACTGTTTTCTCTCGAGCACATTGATTGCCTGATCACCCATACGCTCGAGATCATTGTTAACCTTGAGTGCGACGATAATGAAACGCAGATCTGTCGCCACCGGTTGATGAAGCGCCAGTACTTTCAGGCATTCTTCTTCTATGGTGACTTCCATTTCATTAATCGCGTCTTCTGCTTCTTCCATACGTTTGGCAATCGAGAGATCGCCTGTGCTCTGAAGCTCAATCGCGTGATTGATATTCTCTTCAACCTTCGCACCCAGTAACAGCAAGGACTTACGAAGATTGTTGAGGTCTTTTTGCAAATGCATTGTCATAGTTTTTACCCGAAACGACCTGTTACATATTCTTCGGTTCTCTTCTGCGCTGGTCTGGTAAAGACCTGCTCAGTATCGCCGTATTCAATCAGAATGCCGCTTTCCATAAATGCAGTGTAGTCTGAAACCCGCGAAGCCTGCTGCATGTTATGAGTGACAATCACAATCGTGTAGTTCTCTTTAAGCTCAAACAGCAAGTCTTCGATTCTGGCGGTAGAGACCGGATCAAGGGCCGAACAGGGTTCATCCATCAGAATGACTTCTGGCTCCATCGCCAGAGCCCTGGCAATACACAGACGTTGCTGCTGTCCGCCAGAGAGATTGAGGGCAGAATCATCCAGCCTGTCTTTCACTTCTTCCCACAGGGCCGCCTGTTTAAGGGCCCGCTCTACCCGAAGATTCATATCGCCTTCCAGACCATTGATGGTCGGTCCCCAGGCAACGTTCCGGTAGATCGATTTGGGGAACGGGTTGGGACGCTGAAATACCATACCGATGCGCAGTCTGGCCTCGACCGGATCTACTTCAGGTGCGTAAAGGTCCGTTCCCCGATACAGAATCTCTCCTTCCTGAGTCACCATATCGATAAAGTCATTCATTCTGTTCAGGGAACGTAACAGGGTACTTTTGCCACACCCTGACGGGCCGATAATGGCGGTAATTTTCTTCTCGTAAATTGGCAGAGTAACGCCTTTCACAGCGGCTTCGCCCGCGTATTTAATGTACACATCCCTGGTTTCCAGGATCGTACTGTTAACCTGATTCATCGACGGGTTCCCCGGTATCTGATATAGACTGCAACAGCATTCATAGTGAGCAGGACAGCGAGCAGAACAATAATGCCGGCCGCCGCCAGTTCGTGAAATTCGGCCTGTGGCCGAGAGGTCCAGTTGAAAATCTGAATTGGCAGCGCGGTAAATTCATCCATCGGACCTTCAGGGATGAACGCCACATAGGTCAGCGCACCAATCATAATAAGGGGTGCTGTCTCACCAATAGCCCGTGATAACGCCAGAATAACACCAGTCAGAATACCAGGCAGCGCCTCCGGTAATACGTGCGCCCGCACGACCTGCCACTGGGTCGCTCCAACGGCAAAAGCAGCCAGTCTGATAGAAGATGGTACCGCCCTGATGGCTTCTTTGGCAGAAATCACGATTACCGGCAGGATCAGCAATGACATGGTCATGGCACCGGCGAGCACGCTTCGCTCCAGCCCCATGAAGCGAACAAAGATTGCCAGACCCAGGATCCCATAGACAATGGAAGGGACGCCTGCCAGATTAGCAATATTAATCTCAATAATGCGGGTTAACCGGCTTGTTGGGGCGTATTCCTCCAGATAGATCGCACCCAGCACGCCAATCGGCAATGAGATCAGCGCGGTCAGAGAGACCAGCCACAGTGTGCCGTAAAGCGCTGACTTCACACCGGCTTTTTCCACAAACCGGGAAGGAAAACTTTGCAGGAACTGCAGATCCAGCCAGTGTATGCCATCACTGAATACCTGCCAGAGCAGAATCCCGAGAACCACCACTGCAGACAAGGTCAGGGTCAGGCAGGCTTTCTCAAACGCCCAGGACACCAGATGCCGGCGCTTCAGTCGCGCTGCTGCCGCCGCCTGCTGGTTGGCCGGGTTATCATTAGCCAGAGTCATCACTCGTACACCTCTTGATACTTTCTCATGACATGGTTTGCCAACAGATTCATCAGCAAGGTAATACCGAACAGTAAACTGGCTACAGCAAACAATGTTTTGTAGGTCAGAGTACCGCTTGGTGTGTCTCCCAGACTGACCTGAACGATGTAGGCGGTCATAGTCTGAATACTCTCCAGAGGATTCAGTGTCAGGTTGGGGGTAGCGCCTGCTGCCAGGGTGACCGCCATGGTCTCACCGATAGCCCGGGACACCGCGAGCACAAATGCAGCAAAAATACCTGACAAGGCTGCCGGCAGGACAATCCTCGCAGATACTTCAAACGATGTGGCCCCCAGCGAATATGCCCCTTCGCGCAGGGATGCAGGAACTGACCGCAGGGCGTCATCACAGAGGGATGCCACCATTGGCAGCACCATAATGCCCACTACGATAGCCGCGCTGGCGGCGTTGAAAACCTGAGTGCTTTCGAACATGCCACGTATAACCGGGGTGACGAAGGTCAGTGCAAAGTAGCCGTAGACAACAGTCGGTATACCTGCGAGCACTTCCAAAACCGGCTTGATAATGTTTCTGGCCTTTTCGCTGGCGTACTCACTGAGATAGACAGCACAGGCAAGCCCAATGGGCAAGGCCACCAGCGATGACCCGACGACAATCAGCATAGTGCCAGCCAGCAGAGGCAGGATGCCGTAAGCCTTCGGATGCAATAACGGTCGCCATTCGGTGCCAAACAGAAACTCGCTGACGGAGACTTCCTGAAAGAACCCGAATGTTTCCACCGCAAGAATCGCTATTACGGTGACGGTGGTGATTACCGAGATAAAGGCACAGAAAAAAAACAACTTGCCCAGCAGATATTCTCCCCAACGATTTCGGGAGGTGGCCAGAACAGACATACAGAAGCCTCTGTTGCGGGTGTTTCAGACATCAGATTCCCGCCAGTACCAGCGGGAATCCTCTGTCCATGAATTGATTGCTCGTTGCTAGTGCGTGACCAGTCGCTCGAGCGTCGCACCTTTGTTATAAGCTGAGCCGGTGATACGGTTCTTTACGCGGTTCTTAGCGCCATCGTAGACTGACTCAGGCATCGGAATGTAGCCCACTTCGCTGGCGATCTTGGGTGCAGTTTCCAGATAAAAGTCAATGAAGGCAGCCACTTCAGGCTTGTCGAGAGCCGCTACATTCACATAGATAAAAATTGGGCGCGACAAGGGTGCATAAGTGCCGTCATTGATGGTTACTTCGGTCGGCGAGACAATACCATTCGGACCCTCAATCGGCGCTGCCCGAAGCTTGTCCTGATTCTCGATGTAATAGGCGAAGCCAAAATACCCCAGCGAATACTTGTCGCCGGAAATTCCCTGCACCAGGACGTTATCGTCCTCGCTGGCTGTGAAGTCACCCCGTGAAGCCTGCTCCTTGCCGTTAATCACGCCTGTGAAATAGTCAAAAGTACCGGAGTCTGTCCCCGGACCATACAAACGGATGGGCTCATCGGGCCAGCCATCGCGAACATCTTTCCAGGTCGTGACTGTGCTGTCCGGTGCCCAGATCTTGTTCAGTTCTTCGACAGTAAGGTGGTCAACCCAGTCGTTTTCCAAGTTCAGCACCACTGAAATTCCGTCATAGGCTACAGGCAGTTCAATAAAGTCAACACCTGCTGCCGTTGCCTTGTCGTGTTCAGAATCCTTGATCGGCCGGGACGCATCGCTGATATCCGTCTCCTGGTTAATAAACTTCTTAAACCCACCACCGGTGCCCGAAACACCCACGGTGACACGGACTTTCGGTGCCACGGCCCCGAATTCCTCTGCGATCGCTTCACTGATAGGAAATACAGTACTGGAACCATCAAGTCTGACTTTACCTGTCAGAACAGCAGAGCCAGCCTGATCACTGTTACCAGCCTCGCTGGCAGCAGATTTTTCCGGGGCGGAATCGCCACAGCCGGTCAGGGCCAGAGCAAAGAGAGCGGGGATAAATATTTTGCGCATTCGTTTTCTCGCAAGTCATTGAATGCGCGCATTTAATCCACCAATTGTTAAGATTTGACAAAGAAAACTTAAAGATCGGAGAAACCGCTTTTTTTATTTATCTTTCAACAAGTTAGTGCTTGTTGACCAGACAAATTAAAAGTTGTGTTAAGAACCGGTTTGCTGAACTTCACGCATTAAACCTTCCTGAGAGACAGAAGCGATCAGCTCACCACGCTGATTGTACATGTAACCACGGTTGAATCCGCGGGATCCAGCCGCGGCGGGACTTTCCTGCGCAAACAACAGCCATTCTTCACAATTCACCGGCGCATGAAACCACATCGCATGATCAAGGCTGGCGGTCATCAGACCATTAAGAAAGGATTTACCATGAGGTAAGGTGCCGGTACTCAGAATCCCCATATCGGAGGCATACGCCAGGATAGCCTGCTGAATTTTCTGATCGACACCAGCAAGAGAGCCACGGGTGCGGAACCAGACGTGCTGAAATGGCGGCCGCTTCACCGGATTCGCAAAGGAAAATGGCTCTGCCCGGCGCATTTCAATAGGTCTGTCCTGCATCATTCTGCGAATCGGTTCTGGCATTTCAGAACCGGTACCCATGGTGGCAGCAAACATTTCTTCTTCTGACAGACAGTCTTCAGGCCCTGGCACATCAGGCGCCTTAAGCTGGTGCTCCAGACCCTGCTCGGCGACCTGATAGGAACAGGCCAGATTAAAAATAGCCTCACCGTTCTGAATCGCTACCACCCTTCTGGTGGTAAAACTTTTGCCATCACGAATGCGGTCCACCTCAAACAGAATCGGCAGCCGGGGATTACCGGGACGTAAGAAATAACCATGCAGGGAATGACATTCACGGTCATCCACAGTTCTGGAGGCAGCCATCAGCGACTGAGCGATGACCTGACCGCCAAACACCCGTACCTGACCGGTATCCACATTGGCACCCCGGAACAGGTTCACTTCAATTTGCTCAAGTTCAAGGAGTGACAGCAGGTTGCCTACCAGATCTTTACTCATTTCATACCACCGGAAACAGATTACAGGGTCAACAGAAAGCAGCTAATCATACCAGAGTCTTCTGTGAGACTGACGGGCTGTGACTACAGAGATGTCATCTGCAAATGTCAGCGTCACTGCACCGTGAATCGCCGTGTTATAGATTTTACTGCCTCTGGCCTTCAACCGGTCTGTAACTTCCTGATGGGGATGGCCAAACCGGTTCAGGTAACCAGCAGAGACGACGGTAATGTCAGGTAGAGTATGGTTCAGGAACATTTGCGTGGATGATGAACGGCTACCATGGTGAGGTGCAATCAGTACATCGACCCGTCCAACCTGCTGACGTACCAGCGCCTGTTCCCTGGCAGCTTCTATATCACCAGGAATAAGAATCCGGTAATGACGGTACTCAAGCAGGACCACGCAACTGCGATTGTTGTCATCGACGAGTCCCTCACTTCCTCCGAGAATAGTCGCTGTCAGGCCGCCAGCAAGGTGCCGCGATGAGGGGCTGCAGCCATCGGCAACAAATGGTGCAGGTGACACTGAAGACAGCACTGGCATCATTTCCCTGACTGCATTCTCACCACCAGCATGATCCAGGTCGCCATGGCTGACGATCAGCGTGTCCAGTTGCCGAATGCCTTTGCCCCGCATGACTGGCACGATGATCTGTCTGCCTGCATCAAATCGTCCCTCAAAGGCAGGCCCTGTGTCATACAGCAGCGTACTGCCGTCAGTTTCAGCAAGAATGCTGAGTCCCTGACCGACGTCGAGGACGGTGAGGCGCAGACTCTCCGGTGCCATGGTTTGACCGACCAGCAACGGCAGGAAAAGCACTAACCCGCTGAACAGCGGATAAAGCCCCCTGCCCAGAATGATCACCGTGGCACCTGCAATCGCCAGGCACAAAACCAAAGGCCCGGGCCAGGAGACCGGCAGCTGTGGGGCCGTACCTGCCAGCCACGCAAGCCATTGCCATCCCGCCTCAAGCATCCAGCCCGCAATCCGGTAAGCAAATATATCGACCGGCAGCTGCAACAACGAGCAAATCTGCCCAAGCAGCAATAGCGGTACTATCAGCAGACTGACCAGCGGAATGGCAAGCAGATTAGCCAGCAAGCCTGTCAGGCTGACCTGCCCGATGGTGAGCCCTACCAGCAACAGGCCCGCAATAAAAGCTACCCACTGGCTTGTCAGACCCTGTTGGACTCGCGTGCCGATGCCTGCGGGCACCATGCTGTTGCTGAGCGCCGCCAGTAATGCCAGAACGATACCAAATGACAATACATAACCAGGCATCAGGGTACCCATCGGATTACTCAGAGTCACCAGCGTAAGAGCAAGCAGACAGACCCGGAACACTGGCACCACCCTTGCCGACATCAGCAGCAACAGGGAAACTGCCGCCATCCACAGGGCTCGTTGCACTGGTAACCCTAATCCCGCGAGCGCTCCATAACTCAGGGTCAGCGCCAGGGTTATCAGACTGACCAACCAGGCCGGCAGCTGCCACAAGCTTGCGAGACGGGTCATGAGTAACAGACTCAGCCCTGCGACAATCCCCACATGCAAGCCAGAGATTATCAACAGGTGATTGGTTCCTGTCGCCGACAGAACTGACCATTGATCAGCGGTCAGATACTGGCTCATACCCAGGGTCAGAGCTGCCAGGAGCCGCGTGCTGTCAGCGGACAGATTTGACTGCTGGATACGCGCCAGTACAGCAGCCCGAAGGCAGGCTGTCACGCAGGTTGTAGCGCCGGCGAAATAACCGGCCCGGACGCTACCGGTGCCCGCAACAGCACCTGACATCAGCCACGCCTGATAATCAAATACACCGGGATTGACTGTGCCTCTGGGTCGCCTCAGGCGCACATCGAAACACCAGCGCTGACCTGGCGAAACTTCAGGCCCGCGAAGGGTCTGGGCAGCCTGTTCATAAAGGCTGAGATAATATCGATGCTGCGGGAATGAGAACAATCCGGCACCGGACAGTGCATCTGATCCAACAAATGCCCTGGTATCATCAGCAGGATCCACATCAAATATCAGCCGCCGGTAACCCGAACCATAGTCCGCCACTTCAGCCACCACACCGCAGACTTGCCGGGGTGTCAGATAAGCCTCATCGCTGACCTGCTGCGCCTGCTGGAACTGTACGGTTGCCTGCCCCCAGGACCAGCCAAAAAGGAAAAAGCATAGCAACCTGACCTGCAGAACCCGGCTGACGGGCAACAGCAACAACATTAGCAGCAAAATCAGCTGCCATGACATGGGTGCTGGCTGCTGCAGAACAGCGAGCACCCCAAGACAGACAGCCAGTAATGCCAGATTCACAGTCCTGCTCTCATTTCCCCAGTGTGGTCAGCGCAGGTGAGATTCACGAGCAGAGATCTATACTGAAAAATGTACGAGATAACAGGCCTGCTGATAGCGGTGATAGCTGGTTTTCGCAGGCAATCAGGGCATAATACGCTCGCCGGAATCGGATGCTGCCAGTTTGAAGAAATACTTACCCACGAAAGAACAGATCAAAGCCCAGAAGTCACTGCACTTCATGGGAGATATGATTTTCCAGAACAATCTCTGGCATATTAACCGGCATTCTGTCTCCTGGGCTTTTCTGATCGGTCTGTTCTGCTGTTTCCTGCCGATGCCGTTTCAGATGGTGCCAGGTGTCATCTTGTGTGTCTGGATAGGCGCCAACATTCCTGTCTCCATACTTCTCATCTGGATCAGCAACCCATTCACCATGGCACCCATGTTCTACGCGACCTATCGTCTGGGCGCGTGGATGCTGGGCCAGGATACCCAGGTATCTACAATCGATCTGTCGTGGGACTGGCTGTCAGCCCAACTGAGTCTGGTCTGGAAACCATTGCTGCTGGGCTCCATCACCACGGGTCTGACACTCGGGATCCTGGCATTCATAACTGTGCGCCTTTACTGGCGTTGGAAAGTCAGCAAAGACTGGTCAGTACGCCGGCAGAGGATGTTGCAGCGCTTAAGGTCCTGAGCCGACCAGCACCGCTGAAGCGCATCGCATTATTCGCTTCGCAGGATCATCGCCGGCAACAGTCGTGATGCCCGCCATGCCGGATACAGCGATGCCAGAATGGTAATCAGAAAAGCCGTCACCAGAATCAGCACGATATCCCCTGCCCGGACATCAGTAGGTACCTGGCTGAAGTAGGTTCCTGCCAGCATTCTGCCACCAACAAGATTTTCCAGTGCCCCGACAATTTCCGGTACAAAGAAGGCCACCGGCAAGCCTGTCGCCAGGCCAGCCAGCATACCAGTACAGCCGATGACAGCACCCTGCACAAGAAACACCTGCATCACCTGCGAGGCTGAAAGCCCCATGGTACGCAGGATTGCAATATCGGCAGACTTCTCCCTGACCATCATGCCGAGCCCTGACACGATGTTAAACGCTGCGATAGCAATCACCATCGACAGCAATACAAACATCATGGTTTTCTCCATCTTTACAGTACGGAAAAAGTCTCCGTACTCGCTCATCCAACTGGTGACTGAGAGCGGATGTCCCGCGCCTGATTCAAGTTGTGCGCTAATGTCCCCCACAGCAAACAGGTCATCAAGGTACAGCCTGATATCTGCTGACTCAATGTTCGCCAGTTGTTGAAGATCAGCTACGTTCATAATAATCAACTGATAATCGAGTTCCGAGTTAAGCTGAAAGAGACCCGCCACCCGCAACCGGGCAACCCGCGGCGAAACGGTGCTGCCAGAAGCCCCGGGCTCCGGCAGAATCAACATGAATTCATCACCAGCTGAAAGCCCGGACCGGAAAGCAAGCGAGCGCCCCATAATCACACTGTTACTGCCCGCTGTCAGATCCGCTAGCTGACCCAGGACCATGTGCCCGCCTACCGCTGTTCTTGACTGCGCCGGATCTATGCCATGAATACCGACGAGCGTACTGTCGCCACGGCCTATCACCAAACCCTGTCTCTGAACGTACGGGGTTGCTGCGGCGACCCCCCGAATGGTCAGAGCCAGCGCCGCGACATCGACGTCTGGTTGGGCTTCGACGACCATGTGTGGAACAGAACCCAGGATGCGTTCTTTCAGTTGGGAATCGAATCCATTCATGACCGACACCACCACCGTCAGCGCCAGCACACCTAATCCCAGACCAAAAACCGAAACTCTTGATATGAAAGAGAGATAATGACTGCCTGACCGGCTGCGCGCATAGCGCAGACCAACCAGCAAAGGCACCCGGGGACCAGCCTGGCGTTTACCCTTCATGGGTTAGGGTGCTCCGTCTTTCATGCCCGGCTCTGCCGGAACTTCAGGTTGCAGCTGACCGTTGTGAAGCCTCAGCGTACGATCCATGCGTTGCGCCAGAGACGGGTTATGAGTCACGATAACAAAGCTCACACCTGCGGATTCACTGAGCTCCAGCATCAGATCATTGACCCCTGCGGCTGTTTTTTCGTCCAGATTCCCGGTGGGCTCGTCAGCCAGCACGCATCTCGGCCGGTTAGCCAACGCCCTGGCTATTGCCACCCGCTGGCGTTCACCCCCGGACAATTGTGCTGGTCGATGAGTTAACCGGTGTCCCAGCCCGGTACGTTGCAGCAGCTCAGTTGCCTGGTCAGCGGCCTGAGTCCTGTCTGCGCCAGCAATCAGTAGTGGCATCATGACATTCTCAAGCGCTGTGAAATCTGCCATCAGATGATGAAACTGATAGATAAAACCGAGATAACGGTTTCTGACCTGACTCACCTGGCGCTCTGACAAACCCGCAATGTTTTCACCAGCCAGCAGAATGTCACCCTCATCTGCTGCATCGAGACCACCCAGCAGATGCAACAGGGTACTCTTGCCACTACCGGACAATCCCACCACTGCGACTCTTTCTGCCGGCTGAACCTGCAGATTCAGGCCCTTGAGAATGTGCAGGCGTTCAGTTCCCTGCGTGTAATACTTATGCAGGTTTCTGACTTCCAGCACCGGGTCAGCTTTCATATTGCAGTGCCTCTACAGGATTTGCCTGAGCCGCCTGGCGTGCTGGATACAAAGTTGCCAGCAGACAGATAATCATTGATACCCCACCTATCATGAACAGGTCGCCTGCCAGTATCTCGGTAGGCAGGTAGTGAACAAAATATTCATCCATCAAATGCAGGCCCAGTCGGTTCTCAAGCACCTGATAAATATCACTCAGAGATACGGTGATGGTTACACCCACCAGCATACCAAGCACCACCCCCAACAGCCCAACCAGACCGCCATGAATAACAAACAGCCACATGACTGAGCGATTAGTCGCTCCCATGGTTCGCAGAATGGCAATGTCACCGGCTTTATCATTGACGGTCATGACAAGATTGGAAATCACATTAAAAGCAGCTACCGCAACCAGAATCATTAACAGAAAAAACATGGTGCTTTTCTGCACCTGAATCGCATCATAGAGATTTCCATATCGATGCATCCAGGTTGACGCAAACATATTCCGGCCGTCCATGCTGCGCATGATCTGCGGAATATACTCATAGACAGTAAACAAATCCCGGACCTTCAGCCTGATACCATCTACCTGCTGCCTGCCAGTCAGACGTACGGCATCCTGCCAGTGCATGACCAGTCCGGTTTTATCCGCATCAGTACCCGTCCGGAAGACGCCGGTGACTGTGAAGCGCTTGCTTCTGGGCACGGGTCCGGCCAGCGTCATTCTGGCTTGTGGTAATACCAGCGAGATCCGCTCACCTGGACCGACCCCTGTCTCGCGGCTGAGTTGTTCTCCAATCAGCACACCAAACTTGCCCGGCACGAGGTCAGCAACTGCACCTGCCTGCATATAAGCACTAAGATCCGATACCTCCGCTTCCGTTACAGGATCGATACCCGTAAAGCTCACGCCTCTGATCAGATGGTTCGCCACAACCAGCCCGGCGCCTTCCGTATAGACTGAGGTCCCCAGCACTTCAGGATGGCTGAGGATCTCAGCACGGGCCAAGTCCGGGTGCGTGTAACCGCCCTCTTTGAAGATCACCGCATGAGGCAACACCGCCAGCACCCTCAGTCTGAGCTCACGCTCAAAGCCGTTCATGACTGACAGTACGATCACCAGCACGGCCACTCCCAGCACCAGTCCGGCAACCGAGAAAAATGACATAAATGACAGCAGAGAGTCACCGGCCCTGCTGCCGGTATACCTCAGTGCCACCATCACACGCCAGTTGCTCAGCACGCCGTTATCCAACCTGATTCAAAGGTGATATTGTTTCACATCAGGCAGCAGAGAACATCTGAACTATCTTTAATTAACCCTTTGCAAAATCGCCGACAGTTAACATGGCTATAACTTGACTATGGATGTGACAGATCAACGGGAATTCTACCGGCTACCTGACAATATCTCAGTGGACTACCGGCTAATTCCCCCTTCCGCACTGCTGAATTCCAGCCCTTCTGACCACTTCGAACTGCCGGATAGTTTTCACTGGCTGCGGGAAGTCTATGAACTGGAAATGGAAGCCACTGAACTGCTACGCGGCATTGCAGATAAACAACGCATGCTGGGCGCTTTTCTGCACAATCTTAACCGGCGCATGGAGATCCTCAGCCGGTCTGCCATGGCCCGGGACAGCGGTATCCCGGAAGTGAATCAGGAGACCTATATCAGCGAAGGCGGGTTGTCGTTCCTTAACGGCGAACTTGTGCGGGAAGACAGCCGTCTGGCCCTGCAGCTGGTATTCCATCCTTCCCTGCTGGGACTGACCTGTTTCGCTGAAGTCAGGGACTGTCGCCTGAGTGAAGATGGCGGCCAGTACCGGGTTGGCGTAAGATTCCTGGATCTTGATATGACCAGTCAGCGTCTGATTTCAAGACACATCATCCGCCGACAGTCTGAAGAACGCCGCAAGCGTCTCCGGCAGGACAAGTACGACAACTTCCTATGACAACTTTCAACAGAGAGATCCTATGATTATCTTCCTGCAGTCCGACGTACAGGAACAGGACGCCCGCTATCAGGAGCTGCTAGCGCACCTGAATCAGCTGCCCGGAGTCAGGCACCAGTCACACGTAGTACAGGGAGATGAGAAGACCCTGACCGAAATCTACCTCCTCGGCGATACTCATAAAGTTGACGAGACTACGATCGAAGCATTTGACGCGGTGGAACGTGTTATCAGAGTCTCTGAAGAGTACCGCATTCTGGGGCGTCACGCTGATGCGAAGAGAATCAGCGGCTTTACCTATAACGGTGTCCGGTTCAGCCAGGATAACTGCCACATATTCGCGGGTCTCTGCGCTGTCGACACGCCGGAACATGTAGAACTGATGATGAAGGCCCTGCAGTCTCACGGTCAGGTCTGCACCCGGATGGGTGCCTACAAACCCCGTACCAACCCCTATTCATTTCAGGGCCACGGCAAAGAATGCCTGCCCTGGGTCTTTGAGCTGGCAGGGAAATACGGCATCAAGGTCATTGCCATGGAAGTGACCCACGAAAAGCAGATCGACGAGATTAATGAGGCGCTGACCGCCACCGGTCACCCGACCGGGGTCATGTTACAGATTGGCACCAGAAACACTCAGAATTTCGAATTGCTGAAAGCCGTTGGCAGACAGCGAGTCTTTCCGGTGTTATTCAAGCGGGGCTACGGCGTCAGTCTGAATGAATCACTGAACGCTGCGGAATATCTCGCCAGTGAGGGCACGTCGAATGTCATCTTCTGCCTGCGCGGAATGAAAAGTATCGCTGGCGCGCCACACCGCAACATGGTGGACTTCGGCCAGGTGCCGGTCGTTAAGCGCCTGACCCGTATGCCGGTCTGCGTAGACCCTTCGCATTCTGTGGGTACCCGCGAACGTTCTTCAGATGGCATTCTGGATGTCGCCCACGTTGCTGCTCAGGGGTTGGTTGCCGGAGCCAATATGGTTCTGGTTGATTTTCACCCCGAACCGGCTTCCGCACTGGTCGACGGGCCCCAGGCACTACTGATGGACGAGTTGCCCCGTTTCCTGGATGACATGCAGGCAAGCCACGAGTTCTATCGCAAAAGACTGGCTATCTGGCAACAGACTTAAGGCATCAGGCGAATGATATTATCTTTCTTCGGCGCCGCTGTACCACCCGAAACCTGGCCGCTGATATGCAGCGCCGCAACCCGGTAAGCTTCAGCCAGTGTGGGAAAATTAAAGATCTGGTCTACAAAAGCTGATACCTGCATCTTATTGACAAGCGCCAGTTGTCCGAGATGAATCAGTTCAGTCGCGCCATCACCAATAATATGTACGCCCAGCACCAGCTTGCCTTCCGGGTCTGCTACCATTTTCAGCATGCCCTCAGTATTGCCGGCAATCAGGCCCCGCGCGACCTCCCTGAATTCAGCATAGCCGACCCTGGGCCTGCCATAAGTTGAAATCGCCTGCTGCTCACTGAGTCCGACGGAAGCCAGCTCCGGAATCGCATAGATACCAACAGGAATATCAAGGTCCGCTGCAGCCCGGGGTTTGCCCAGCGCGTGGCAGGCCGCCCAGCGGCCCTGCTCCATCGCAGACGATGCCAGCCCGGGTGGGCCAATCACATCACCAATGGCATAAATACCGGGAACATTTGTCTGATAGTTCAGATCAACAGCGATCAGCCCCAGGTCAGTGACCTGCACACCTGAGGCTTGAATATTCAGCCCCGAAAGATTACTCACCCGTCCCTGTGCAATCAGCAATTTCTCTGCATGCAGGCGGGTATTGTCTTCGAGCTGAAGATAAACCCCGGCGACCCCGTCCCAGGCCGCCGAGCGAACCACGGTATTACCCAGAAAACGCCCCCCGGATGCTTCAAAGGCCGAAATAAAACGTCTTGCCAGTTCATCATCCAGAAATCCCAGCGGGCGTGGATAGCGCTCTATCAGGGTGACTTCGCAACCCAGCGACGAGAAAACTGAGGCGTACTCACAGGCAATCACACCACCACCCAGCACGACCATGGATTTGGGCAAATAGTGCATGGACAAGACGGAATCACTGTCCAGCAAATACTCGTGGTCAACGTTAAAACCTGGTGGATGGCGCGGAACAGAACCCGTTGCGATAAATATCTTCTCACCGCTGACCAACTCCCTGCTACCACCGGGTCGGGCAATCTCCAGTTCTTTCGGACTGATAAAGCGCGCCCTGCCCCGAACCCGCTGTATGCCATTGCGGTCCAGTTGCCCGCCAATATAGCTGTCATGGGACGAGACAACTTCTCCTACTCTGGACATCAGAGAATGTAATTCAACCGGTTGATCCCGATTGAGTAATTGCCTCGCATCCTGCAGGCGCAGCGCGGTTTCACGCAGCGCCTTACTGGGAATTGTGCCCTTGTGCACACACATGCCACCGATATGAGGTTCGCTTTCAATCAGTAATACTGACTGGTGCTCCTTGGCCCCCTGTATGGCAGCTTTCTGCCCAGCTGGCCCACTACCAATTACGATGAAGTCATACTGTGTACTCATCCGGCGATAGCCCCCGCCCACTCATCAACAGACGTGCCCAGCGACGCTATTTTTTCCAGATCATCCGCATAGAAATTGAGTTCAGCCAGCAGGTTTTCCGGCAAGGCACCGGGATCATTATCTGCCCCGACCAGAACAGAGGCCGCGATTACGTTAAGGATTTCCTCCCGGAAGGGTCCGGTGGGCACTTCCATCTGATGCTGGCTGATCGACTCTATAACCACCGCCGGCAGCTCCCACGTCGTCGCCAGCGCCAGCCCCGCTTCGACATACCATTTGTCTACGAACCCCGGCAGATTGCCAGTCATCAGCTGTAACACTGAAACGCCCTGCAGTACCACGGGCTGTCCTATGTAACTGAGCAAACCGGCGATAAAACTCGCTTCAACATTGGTCTTGCGCATTCGGGCCAGCTCTCTGGCCCAGGCAGATCTGCGCAATGACGCCTGCCAGTACCGGGTCAGCTCGTATTCATGACCGCGCACGTCGAACAGGTCTGCGTTCAGGGAGGTTGCCAGCGCGATTTCACTGACGGTAGTCATACCCAGACGGGCAATCGCCTGCTGCAGCGAAACAAAGGGTACCGATGGCCGGTAAGCGGGAGAATTTGCCATTTTCATGACATTGCTGGCCAGTGCCGGATCGCCCTGAATCAGCCGGGCCAGTTGAGTTGCGTCAGCATTGTCATCAGATGTCAGCTGAATCACCATCGCAGCTACCCGCGGAAGCACGGGCAAATGCAGCTGACGTTTCCTGAGTGCCTCTCTGAATTGCCTGTCTGCGCCTGGAACGATGACCAGATGGCTGTCCGACATTGAATATTCCCTTTTCTGGAAGCTTCTGACTGATGATCTAACTATAGACCATCAATCAGAAACCGAAGGGAATTTGCACCAGAGGAAAAAGGTTGGCAGGCGTCAGCGCTTATTAGCTGAGGCGTCGTAGAAGCGTCCGCTGGCTGATTGCTCCTCACACTTGGCAGTGTCACCACCACAGATTTCACAGGCACCATCAGCACCCATATTGTTCAGGCCACCACAGGTACCCGAGATAGGTTTACGCCCGTAAATAACCCCCACAGCCATGGCGGTCACCACAAACAGAAAAACAACAAATGTCACCACAAACTCGATCATTATCAGCTTCCGGTCGGAGAAATTTCAGGTTCGATATACTTTGCAAATGCCCTGGTATAGCGTGCCTCGAACCCGTCAGCGGCCTTCAGTATAACAAAGACTGCCAGATTCTGACGCTCTGCCATTGCCAGACCCTGCTCTGGTCCCATCACATTGATGGCTGTCGCCAGACCATCTGCCATCGTAGCGGTTGATGCCAGCACGGTAACCGAAGCCAGATTATGGGTTACCGGCGCACCGGTTTGCGGATCTATCGTATGCGAGTACCTGACCCCATCGCGTTCAAAATAGTTCCGGTAATCACCAGAAGTTGCCATGGCCATATCCTGTAATGGCACCACCCGGTAAGGCATCCGTTGGTGAGCATCGGGCAATTCGATGGCGATTTGCCAGATTTTACCTGCTGCATTATGCCCCCGTGCCCTCAACTCGCCACCCACTTCTACCAGATAGTTGCCAAGGCCCTCGGCTTCCAGCAAGCCGGCCACCTGATCCACGCCGTAGCCCTTGGCAATGGCAGACAAATCCACATAGATATCAGTTTGCTTCAGCAAGGCGCCCGGCCGGGATTGCAGATGAGCCATGCCTACCCTTGCTCTCGCCGCAGCCAGCGTGTCGGGCGAGGGGACCTTGTCCTGACTGGCGTCCGGACCAAATCCCCAAAGATTGACCAGGGGTCCAATGGTCACATCAAAACGACCAGCGCTCAGCGTCCAGATTTCTCTGGCGCTCAGAATGACTGACATCAGACCTTCACTGACCGTGAACCATTCATTGACAGGTGCTTTATTGAACCTGCTGAGCTCGGAATTATCCCGGTAGGTAGACATGGAATCATTGACAGATTCCAGCACCGAATCGATTTTTGCCTTCAATAATTCAGCGTCAACGTCGGCGCCGATGACCTTAACGCTGTAGGTAGTGCCCATGGTATTACCATGAATCACGACCGGTTCAGCTTTCTGACAGGCACTGAGAACAACAAGACAAAGGATTACTAACAGGCGCATGGCAGACTCCGGAACAGAAGGTACATGATAACTGATTCGCAGACTGGTCTTCATCTGCCAGCCCACCTAGAATGGCGCCCTTCCGCTGAACGAAGGACCCTCACCATGATGTTGCCCGCCGCCACCACTCAGGCCCTGGAAGAAACCTGCCATTCACTTATCCCCATCAGTCAGGCCATGGGACTCCGGGTTGATGCCTACGACGGTCAGCGGCTCAGGCTTTCTGCACCGCTCGCCAACAACATCAATCATCAGCAGTCCGCTTTTGGTGGCAGCCTGTTTTCGCTGTCGGCACTGGCTGGGTGGGGAATTCTGCAGCTGAAAATGACAGAGCTCGGACTCGATACCAATACGGTCATCGCCGGTGGTGATGTCAGCTATGACAAGCCGGTTTTCGGGCAACTGATCTGTGTCTGCGAGCTACCGGCAGGCTACACCACCTTTACCGAGAAGCTGCGCGAACGCGGTAAGGCTTCACTGGCCATGCAAACCCGCATCATCGTAAACGATGAAACCGCCATGACTTTCAGCGGAAAATATGTGGTTCTGCTCACAACCTGAAAGACTTTGTAACAAAATTCTAACATCTATCGGTTTAACCGATATCCGTTATAAATCAGTTGGTTATTACTGTTGTAGAATTTTTGACAGCAGCGAGTCATGAGACCTTCAGCCAATAAAAATGACGGAAAACAGGCGTTTCACAAGCAAACCTAACCGCCGGGTCCGCGGCCAACGTCGCCATGGCAATGGAGATCGTCGCCAGAAAAACCTCCATGTCGTGCTTTGCAGGCGCCGGAATCAGGCTGACCGCCGGTACCAGAATGACCGGCGAAATGCTGTTACTACCACATTGCTGAATGCCTCAACCATGCCAACGGTACGCAGAACGCTGATCATCGCCACTGAACCCCTGAACCACCTGGGACGCTACATCGATATCGCTGTCTGAATGATTCAGTTGGTGGCCCGAATCTGCCAATATGCTGGTTTCATATCAGCATCTCAGGAACCGCAATGTTTCCACCCCGCCTCCATCTGGCTAACCTGCCCACGCCACTGGTACCACTGGATCGTTTGTCAGCTAAAACCGGCGGCCCCAGAATCTGGCTGAAACGTGATGATCTGACCGACACGACGGCATCCGGAAATAAACTGCGGAAACTTGAGTTCAGTCTCGGGCAGGCGCTGGCAGACTCAGCAGACCTGGTTATCACCTGTGGTGGCACACAGTCCAATCACTGCAGGGCGACAGCAACCATGGCCGCACAACTCGGCCTTCGGTGTCATTTGCTCCTGCGGGGCCGGGAACCGGAAACAGCTGATGGTAACCTGCTGCTGGACCAGCTTCTCGGCGCACAAATCACTTTTCTGGATGCTGCCCGCTATGAGCAGCTGGCGGTCGAGGTGGATCAACTGACTGAAAGCTATGCCCGTCAGGGCATCAGGGCTTACTACATCCCGGTGGGTGCGAGCGACGAGGTAGGCCTCTGGGGCTACGCGGAAGCAGCAAATGAACTGAAGGCAGATTTCAGCCGCCTGGACATTGATCCCGTAGCCGTAGTGTCTGCGGCTGGCTCCGGCGGCACTCTGGGCGGGCTGATTGCCGGCAAAGCGCTCTATAATCTGAAACCTGAAATGCTTGCCTACAACGTTTGTGATGACGCTGACTGGTTCATCAACAAAATCGAAGCTGATCTCAATAAGTGGCAGCATCGTTATCAACAGCCTATAACTATAGAGAGGCAGGCAATCAATGTGACCGACGGATTTGTGGGCCCCGGCTATGCCAGAGCGGAACCAAAGGTGTTCAGCAGAATCAGAGAGGTGGCGCAACTGGAAGGCGTCATCTTTGATCCTGTTTACACGGGCAAAGCATTTGACGCCATGCTCACAGAAATACAGGCCGGCAGATTCGATGGCGCAAGCGACATAGTCTTCCTTCATACCGGCGGTCTGTTTGGGATATTTCCGCAGAAATCCTCATTTCCGCTGGATTGAGGCTTTCGACCGACCAGTAATCTGTGGTTGAATCCACACCAAATTGAAAGGACACGTTTCACGCATGGCAACAAGTCGTAGTCTGACGCATTATGGACGCCTGATTTCCGTTTTATCCTGCCTGCTCCTCGGCGGCTGTTCTACCCTGAACAATACCTTTGATGCCATTGGCGGCATGATCACCGGTAAACCTCAGCAAGACTGCGAAGGAGACAACTGCAGCGGCAATTCCCTGCTGGACAGTGGCAATGAGGGTGAAACCTGGTACTGCTACGGAGTCAGCAAGGAAGATGGCTGGGAATGTCAGTCAAAGGCGGACCCTGCCAGAATCGTTGCCATCGTACCGAAAAATGAAGCAGCACCCGAAGCGGCCCCGGCTCCTCTGGCGGCACCCGCACCTGTTCCTGCTGCACCGGCCAGACCACAGGCCGTTGGCGGCGGTGAAACCATTCTGCAGCAACCTGCTAATTTCTATACGGTTCAGTTGATCGCGCTGCAGGAAGAACAGAACGTTCTGGAGTATGCGCAGCTAAACGGTATCAGCTATCCGCTCTATGCAAAGATCCGTAGTCAGGGAAGCAATTGGCATGTACTCTTGCTGGGTATTTATCCTGATAAGCAAGCGGCTCAGAAGGCAAAAGAAGAGTGGGAAAAAACCAAAACCCTCAAGATCAAACCCTGGATCCGGCAACTGGGTCCACTACAGGAGGCTATTCGCCTCGCCCTGTAAGCAGAGAAGCCATCTTCTGTACGGTCGCGCAATTATGAGCCTGGACAATCCACTGGCCAGGCTGCCTTCCATCGACCAGCTACTGATAAACCCTGCCTGCGAGCCTCTGATTCGTACCTATGGCCGTACACCAGTTGTGACGCGTCTGCGCCAGCAAGTCGCGGGTTTCCGGGACGCCCTGAGGGCCGGTGGTGTCACTGCCGATGCTGCCATGATCCTGACCGCTACCGCAGAAAATCTGGCCCGCGACTTCCCGGACCGACTGAAGCCGGTCCATA
>JAGRIO010000238.1 GCA_020443225.1 Pseudomonadales bacterium | reverse complement strand
GGTGTTAAATGGGTAGAGCTGGAAGGTTGAGTGGTTTTGCACCTCTCAGCGATTTGGCTTTGCCAATTCGCCTGCCGGTGCTGTCGCGCAGCGTGGCTGCGCTCGTTCCGCAATTTTTGGCTTTGCCAAAAATCGCTATGGTACCGAGGGCCGGGGTCGAACCGGCACTCCCGCGAAGGAACCGGATTTTGAATCCGGCGCGTCTACCAGTTCCGCCACCCCGGCACGAGAGCGGCGATTATATAGGTGAATGCCGGTCAATGAAACATTTCATATCTTTGCTGTGCAGCCCCCTGTTCGAGGGGTTGCCCGCGTATTTCCTGTCCTTATCATCGGCAACCGTGGTATAGGTGCGGTTTCCGGGATTAGCTGGCGAAATCAGCCCATCCGGGTTTGTAACCGATTTGTAATGGAAGGGCCTGATATATAGAACTTCCTGAATCATTTGTTAGACTCAGGATTCCAACGGAGATTTTTGGAACCGCCCACATTCGCTAATAAGGGAAATCATGATGCGTTTGGACAGAATTGAAAGTACAGATCCGGTGCTGATCGATGTGATCGACTGCTTCGAGCAGCCAGAGCTGAATGACACATCTTTCTCTGGCAAGACAGTCGATGTGTCGGAATATGGTATGCAGCTGGCTGCCACGATGAAGATTCCTGTGGCTACCAGGCTGGCGATACGTCTTGATCTTCAGTCGACGCTTTACCGGCTGGAAGGGGTTGTCCGCTGGTCTCGTCGCAATGGTGAATACCTGATCGGACTGCAACTGGACGAAGACAGCGCTGATCTGGTGGCATGGACCCGGCGTTTCCAGCTGGATTTCTGACCAGAACCACCTTAGAGTTCGCACTCTTTTCTGAATCTCATGGTTTGACTGCATGAAGGTCAGCGACTTCGAGTTCGAGCTGCCTGAACACCTCATCGCTAAGTATCCTGCTGCAGAGCGTACCGCCAGCAGGCTGATGCATCTGGATGTTGCCCGTGGCAGCATCAATCACTACCACTTCAGTGATCTTCCTTCTCTGCTGACACCGGCAGATTTGATGATCTTCAACAATACCCGTGTCATACCTGCGCGTCTGTTTGGTGCGAAAGACACAGGCGGCCGGGTCGAAATCCTGATTGAGCGAGTTCTGGATGAATCCCGTGCGCTGGTGCAAATGCGCAGCAGTAAATCCCCCAAACCTGGTAGCCGGGTCTCTCTCGAAAACAGTAGCTATCAGCTGGAAGTGATTGAGAAGCGCAACAGTTTTTATGTGATGGTTTTTCCTGACCCTGGTGTGATGGCAATCGCTAATGAACTGGGCCATATGCCACTACCCCCTTATATCGACCGGGCTGATGAGGTGGCAGACCAGGCGCGCTATCAAACCGTTTATGCGCAGCGGGATGGCGCAGTGGCTGCGCCGACAGCAGGTCTGCACTTTGATGAAGCGTTATTGGCAAAGCTGGCAGAGATGGGCGTGCAGCGCAGTGAAGTCACGCTGCATGTTGGCGCCGGCACCTTTCAGCCAGTGCGGGTAGAAGACGTTGAAGACCATCAGATGCATTCGGAATGGCTGGAAGTGTCCGCTTCAACCTGTGATGACATTCTGCGCTGCAAGACCAGTGATGCGCCTGGCAGAGTAGTATCTGTGGGTACAACCAGTGTGCGCTCGCTGGAAACCGCTGCCGTTTCCGGTCAGCTGGCGCCTTATGTCGGTGATACAGATATCTTCATTTATCCTGGCTACCAGTTTCGGGTGGTTGATGCCATGATCACCAACTTTCACCTGTCGGGCTCCACCTTGCTGATGCTGGTCAGCGCCTTTGCGGGTACCGAACTGATCCGAGAGGCCTATGCCGAAGCCATTCGCGAATCCTACCGGTTCTTCAGTTATGGCGATGCCATGCTGATTACCCGATAATGCGCCCAGCTCAGAACCGGAACAGCACCTGTGAAATTTGAAGTCTCTCATACCGATGGTCATGCCCGGCGTGGTCAGCTGACCTTAAGCCATGGCGTCGTTCAGACGCCGATCTTCATGCCTTGTGGTACCTATGGTTCTGTTAAGGGCATGTTACCCAGCACGCTGAACGAGATTGGCGTGCAGATATTGCTGGGCAATACGTTCCATCTGATGTTGCGACCGGGCATGGAGATCATTGAAGGCCATGAAGGTCTGCACCGCTTTATGGGTTGGGATAAACCCATCCTGACCGATTCTGGTGGCTTTCAGGTTTTCAGCCTGGGGGATTTGCGCAAGATTACGGAAGAAGGGGTCACCTTTAAGTCCCCGGTAAATGGCGACAAGGTTTTTCTGAATCCGGAGTCATCCATGGCGATTCAGACCTCGCTGAATTCAGATATCGCCATGGTTTTTGATGAATGCACGCCTTACCCGGCGGAAAAGAAAGCTGTGCAGACTTCCATGGAATTATCAGTGCGCTGGGCGGCACGCAGCGCACAGGCGTTCAGAGAGCTGGAAAATCCCAACGCGCTTTTTGGCATCGTCCAGGGCGGTATTTACCCGGATTTACGGGATATTTCCCGTGATGCGCTGCTTGAGATCGGCTTTGATGGCTATGCTATCGGTGGATTATCGGTAGGCGAGCCCAAAGAAGAGATGATGGAGGTTGTCTCCCACGTTGCGCCCACACTGCCAGAGGATAAGCCACGTTACCTGATGGGCGTCGGTACGCCGCAGGATCTGGTGGAATGTGTCAGCCGGGGAGTCGATATGATGGATTGTGTGATGCCGACCCGGAACGCCCGTAATGCTCACCTGTTTACTTCACGGGGCGTTGTCAGACTCAGGAATTCTTCGCACAAGACGGACGATGGGCCCCTGGACCCGGCTTGTGACTGCTATACCTGTACGCATTTCAGTCGAGCTTATCTGCATCATCTTGATAAGTGCGGCGAAATGCTCGGACCGCAACTGAATACCCTGCATAACCTGCATTACTATCTGTCATTGATGGCCGGCTTGCGTGCTGCTATTGAAAAGGGCGAACTGGACGCCCATATAGGCTCGATATATGAAGGGTGGGGTATGTCGAGGTCGGCGCAGGGCGATCGGTAAACCGTTTCGCCGTATTGTATTTGCCTATGCTCAGCCGATTCGGGAGAATACGCCTTTTTTTGCAGGTGCGGCTGGTGGTTGTCGCAAGTAAGCGCTGTTCGGCTCCGCTCTGGCGGCAGCCTGAAGAAGCATAGTGACCGATTGTCACGGCAACAATCGCAGCAACAGATGTTAGTAAGACACTCAATTAATAAAAGGGCAGCATGACTATGATAGATTTCCTTATTCCCGCAGCAATGGCTGCCGAAGGTCCTGGCGCTGGCGGGCCTTTCCCCGGTATGGACATATTCATCATTGTGGGTTTCGCGGCGATCTTCTATTTCATGATCTGGCGCCCTCAGAGCAAGCGTCAGAAAGAGCATAAAGATCTGATTGAAAGTCTGAACAAAGGCGATGAAGTGGTGACCAGTGGCGGAATCCTTGGCCGGATCGTCAAGGTTGAAGAACAGTATCTGGTCGTCGAAGTGGCGGAGAAGATGGAAGTCAAATTGCAGAAGGGTGCCGTGATCGCTGCGCTGCCCAAAGGCACAATCAAAAGTATCTGAACGTGATTAATACCTATCCCTGGTGGAAAAACCTGCTGATAGTTCTGGTGATCTTGTTGGGTGTGGTTTATTCACTACCCAACATTTACCCGCCGGACTATGCCGTTCAACTCTCTCCGCAAACTAATGGTGCCGCTGTCAGTCAGCGTGCCTTGCGGACTGCGACTCAGGCGCTTGATGCTGCTGGCCTGAAATATTCTGAGCCGGAAATTATTGGTCAGAACGGGCTGATCAGAGTGCCCGACGACGATACCCAGCTGAAAGCCCGGACCGAAATTCACAAGGCGTTGCTCGATAACGATATGCATTATGTGGTGGCCCTGAACCTGGCGCCAACAACCCCACAATGGCTGGCAGATCTGGGTGCAGAGCCGATGAAGTACGGTCTTGACCTTCGTGGTGGTGTGCACTTTCTGTTACAGGTTGATACGACCAGTGTGCTGAAAGACCGGATTGATACCCTGGAAACTGACGTCAAGCGCAAGCTGCGGGAAGAAAAATTGCGCTATGCCGATGTTACCTCTCCGGTACAGGGTACGCTGAAGATTACGTTCCGCGATTCAGAAACCCGCGCAGCAGCCCAGGAATTACTCCAGAGCCAGTACCGTGAATTCCAGATTACCTCGGGCATAGATGATTTGCCCTATGTCGAGTTGATGCTGACGGAACAGACAATTTCAGATGTTGAAGACTTTGCGGTTTCTCAGAATGTGCAGACTATCCGTAACCGGGTAAACGAACTTGGCGTGGCAGAGCCTCTGGTTCAGCGTCTGGGCCGTAACCGTATTGTCGTGGATCTGCCCGGTGTACAGGATTCGGCTCAGGCCAAAAATATTCTTGGCAAAGTAGCAACCCTGGAATTCCGCTTTGAAGCGCTGCCCAATGCGCCGCGTTCAACCACCCTGCCTTTCAATTACGAAGGACGGGAAGTCAATCTTGAGCGTAACGTGATCGTTAAAGGTGAGCGGGTAATCGACGCGCAGGTCGGTTTCGACCCTGATTCCGGCTTGCCGCAGGTGAACATCACCCTGGATGGTGAAGGCGGCGAACTGATGCACCGCGCTACCCGTGACAATATCGGTCGTCGTCTTGGTGTGGTGTTTATTGAAACCCGCTCCCGCGAACGTTATGAGATGGTCAATGGTGAGGAAGTGCTGAAGAGTACGCCTTATGTTGAAAAGCGTGTCATCAGTCTGGCGACAGTTCAGGCGGCACTGCCATCCAAGTTCAGAATCACCGGTCTGCAGGCTGGTGAAGCTCGTGAGCTGTCATTACTGTTGCGTGCCGGTGCGCTGGCGGCAGATATGTTTATTGCAGAAGAGCGCACCGTTGGTGCCACGCTGGGCCAGGAAAATGTTGAACAGGGTGCGATCTCCGTCGCTGTCGGTCTGGCGTTAGTGCTGGCCTTTATGCTGGTGTTTTACAAGGTTTTTGGTATTGCGGCGAATCTGGCACTGCTGGCAAACCTGGTGCTGCTGGTTGCGCTGATGTCCAGTCTGTCTGCAACCCTGACTTTGCCTGGTATCGCCGGTATCGTGCTGACCGTGGGTATGGCGGTGGACGCCAACGTGCTGATCTTCTCGCGCATTAAGGAAGAACTGGCCAATGGTATGTCGCCGCAGGGTGCTATCAATGCCGGATTTGAACGCGCCTTTGTGACAATTCTGGATGCCAATATCACTACGCTGATTGTCGCGGTTATTCTCTACAGCATCGGTACCGGTGCGGTGAAAGGCTTCGCGGTGACGCTGTCGATCGGCATTCTTACATCAATGTTCACTGCCATTATGGGCACCCGGATGATCATCAATCTGATCTACGGCGGCCGTAATGTGAAATCACTTTCTATTTAAGGTTGGAAGACAGACATGGCTATTGAACTGAATTTCGACTTTATGAAGTACCGCAAAATTGCGGGATCAATCTCCACCGCTATGGTGCTGGTGTCTGTTATTGCCCTGGCGATGTACCAGGTGAACTGGGGGCTGGACTTTACCGGTGGTGCACTGGTTGAAGTGCTTTACGAGCAACCCGCGAATCCCAATGATATCCGCGGAGAGTTAACCGAAGCTGGTTATGAAGGGCATGTGGTGCAGTACTTTGGCTCGGAGCGCGATATTCTGATTCGCATGCCGCCGCAGAAGACCCTCACCCCTGAAGAGAATGCACAGCTGGGTGACAAGATCATCGCCAGCCTGCAAGCGGGTCAGGGGGAAGATGCGGTGACCCTGAAGCGCTCAGAGTTTGTCGGGCCGGCGGTAGGTGAAGAACTGGCTAATCAGGGCGGTCTTGGCATGCTGACAGCACTGGCTGTGGTGATGGTTTACATCGCCTTTCGCTTTCAGCTTAAGTTCGCTGTTGGCGCAGTTGTCGCCCTGTTTCATGATGTGCTGGTGATTCTCGGATTATTCGCGATTTTCCGCTGGGATTTCGACCTGACGGTGTTGGCGGCGATCCTCGCGGTTATTGGTTATTCCCTGAATGACACCATCGTTGTATCTGACCGGATTCGTGAAAATTTCCGTAAGATTCGCAAAGCGAA
>JAGRIO010000237.1 GCA_020443225.1 Pseudomonadales bacterium | reverse complement strand
CGTTGCTGTTACCGGCGCAGCTGCCGGTGGAACGCTGATTGCTGGTGCGGTCATCGAAGGTTCGGTCTTTGGCTGCTGATTCGTATCTGTTGCTGCCGCCAAACCCGGTTTGCTGGTGTCGGCAGGATCAGTCTGCAGGGATTGAGTTTGGGAACTGGCGGCGGGAAGGGCGGCAGTCGTGGTCGTGGTCCCTGTGTCCGGCGCTGATGCTGTGTCTGGTGTGCGTAATAACAGCTGCCAGGCAGCGAAGCCGCTGATGTTCAGTAACGTGATCACCACAACAATCGTCAGCCACTTTTTCTGCTCGCTGCGCTGCTGTGCCCGCTGACGATGGACCGAAGCCAGGCTGGGCGCCTGTTCCTTTTCGCGGGCCTGGTCAGATTTATTCAGTGCATCAAGGATATAGGACACTAGCTGGCCCCTGCCTGACGAAGCCTGGGAATTGCAGCATCTGTCTGGCCGTTGATGTGAATCCAGGTTTCGGCATCTGCTACTCCGGTTTCGGGTAGTTGGTGACGTCGCTGAAAATCCCGGACTGCCTGCTCGATGGTGGTGTCAAAGATGCGACCTGGTTGAAGGGCCGGACTTTCACCTTCGATCAGTGCCAGTTGCGTGACCAGCCAGTCGACAGCGGCGCCAGAATCGCCCAGTTTTCCTGGTTGCTGCCAGCCGGGTGGTGCCCGCCAGAACAGCAGAAAGTCAACCGGCCCCAGCGCCTCCAGAGATGCCCGCGGAACCACAATTTCTCCGTTCGCCTGTGTTATGAGTGTGGCGGTGGTGCTGTCCAGTGCTACCATTGCGGCCCAGTCTGACTGTTGGGTGGCGCTCAGCTGGATAAGTACCGGACGATTGCTACGTTCCAGTTCGTCCAGACGGGCAACGGAATCAAGACAGGCCAGTCCACTGTTCGCGGCTACTTCGCAAACCGACTGTCCGGCCGCCGGTTCTGCTGCACCCCACAGAGCAAGCACCGGCGCGGCTGCCTGGTTGCGGTCCTCACTACCTGTTACAGCAGAAAGTGACTGAAGTCTGGTTTGCCTTTGCTGCGTGCTACCTGCACCGGCACCTGCTTCGGTGCGAATATCTTTAATCCACTCTGCAGCACTGGGTGGGTTACTGCCGGAATAATCTGCTGGTTGTGGGCGGCGGGTTGTCACCGTATCCACAACCGGTTGGGCTTCGACTGTGGGTGCCGGTGTGGTTTTCAGATAGACTAACGAGCTGAGTATGGCGAGAACAAGGCCGCCGATTACCATTTGTAGCTGACGCACCGTGACTTTCTCTGCCGGTCTTTTCTGACCCAGAATCTCTGCCGCAGCACGGTTGACGATGGCTGGTGTCACCTGGCCTTTCTCTTCTGTGTAGGTGCCAAGCAGCGACCGGTCACAAATCAGGTTGATCAGTCGCGGAATTCCACCACTATGCTGATAGATGCGGTTGATTGTTGCCCGTGGAAACAGAGGCTGGTTTACCCCGGCTATATCCAGACGGTGCGCAATGTAATCTTCTGTTTCTGCCCGGGTCAGCGCGTCAAGATGAAATCTGGCCGTGACCCGTTGTGAAAGCTGGCGCAATTCCCGGGTTGCCAGCAGGTCCAGTAATTCCGGCTGACCCAGCAGGATGATCTGCAGTAATTTACGCTGGTTGGTTTCCAGATTGGTCAGTAGCCGTAGTTGCTCCAGCACATCGATGGCAAGGTTCTGTGCTTCGTCAATAATGACCACAGTCTTGCGACCCTGCTCATGAGCTTTCAGCAGAAATGCACTGAGATTGTCGACCAGATGCTTAATCGAAGGTTGTTCCGGATAGCTGATGCCCAGCTCATCGCAGACGGTGGCGAGCATTTCCAGGGAATCCATCTTCGGGTTCAGCACAAAGGCGATATGCACATCCTCCGGGATCTGCTCGAGCAAACACCGGCATACAGTGGTTTTGCCGGTGCCGACCTCGCCGGTCAGCAGAATGAAGCCGCCATCACTCTTGATGCCATACAGCAAATGGGCAAGCGCCTCCCGGTGACGTTCGCTCATGTACAGATACTGAGGGTTCGGCGCTATGGAGAAAGGGGCCTCCCTGAGTCCGAAATACTCGTAATACATGTTGCTGGTCCCGGCCTGCCTCTGCAGAAATTATCCGGTGGAGAATAGCAGGGTGCGCTGTAATGGCCAACCTCAGCGGATGCCGTTAAGCTCTGTTTTAAACCTTATTCAGCCTGTTCAGATGAAGTCAGTTCTCCGGATCGCCGTTGTTGCCATTATTGTCAGTCTTAGCGGTTGCAGTACGGTTGCCTACTATAGTCAGGCGGTACGTGGTCAGGCGAGCATTCTGCTGAGCCGGCGATCTGTTGACGATGTGCTGGCCGAAGCCCGCTTGCCAGCTTCACAGTTGCAGAAGCTGCAACTGGTTCAGGAAGTTGTCGCTTTCGCCCGTAACGGTCTTGGTATGGATGTCGGTGACAGTTACAGCAGCTATGTGGATACCGGTCGTGATTACGTGGTCTGGAATGTGTTCGCTGCACCGGAATTTTCCCTGCAGATGAAGACCTTCTGTTATCCCATTGCAGGTTGTGTCAGTTATCGGGGATATTTTGCCGAGGAAGATGCGCAGGCACTGACCCGTGAGCTTCAGGCAGACGGTTATGATGCTTTTTATGGTGGCATCAAAGCCTATTCTACCCTTGGCTGGTTTGATGATCCGGTGCTGAACACGTTTCTGAACATGAGTGATGTGCAACTCGCTGCATTATTGTTTCATGAACTCGCGCATAAGCAGATCTATCTGCCAGGTAATACCCAATTTAATGAAAGCTTTGCGACTGCGGTTGAACGCGCAGCCCTGGAACAGTGGCTGGCTCAACGGGGAGAACAGCAGGCTTTTGCGACTTATATGAAGTCCGAAGCCCGGCGTCAGCAAGTCCTGGCGCTGATAGCTACGACCCGCGCAGCGCTGCAGCTGCTGTATGAGTCTGCCCCGCAGCAGGGTTTAAGTGAAAGGTCTCTGCGGAAAGAGAAAGCCAGATTGTTCGCTGACTTGCGTGAAAATTATGGCGTTCTCAGCCGTGACTGGGGTCCGGGCCGGGCGTTTGGCGGCTGGATGGCCTCAGATCTGAACAATGCCCGTATCGGCACTATTGCAGACTATAACGCCTGGGTACCGGCATTCACCCGGCGCCTTCAGGCAGCCGGTTCATTCCCGGCGTTTTTCGCCGCTACCCACACACTGATCCAGCTGAGCCCCCGGGAACTGCAGGCAACCCTGAACCAGGACTGAAACGCTGGCAGACGACCTCAGCCCAGGAACAGCGCACACAGCCCGGCAATCACTGCCGCGCCAATCAGATTAAGGGCAAATCCCTCTTTCGCCATGGTCTTGGTGCTGAATCTGCCGGTGCTGAAGACAATGGTATTGGGTGCCGTAGCTACCGGCAGCATAAAGGCGCAACTGGCGCTCATCGCCGCTGGCACCATGAGCAGGGCCGGGTCGATACCAGCGGCAATACCTGCGGCTGCCAGAATCGGCATCATCAGTGTGGTGGTCGCTGTGTTGCTGGTCATCTCGGTCAGGAAAGTGATAGTCAGGCAGATGGTTCCCAGCATCAGCAGTATGTGCCAGTCAGAGATGCCCGACAGCGCAGTGCCCAGTGCTTCACTCAGACCTGTTACGACAAAGGCCTTGGCAATGGCGATACCGCCGCCGAACAACAGCAGCATACCCCAGGGAATGCGGGTCGCAGTTTCCCAGTCCAGCAACCTGCCACCACGTCCATCGGAAATCAGAAACATCGAGACGACGGCCACCAGCGCAACACTGGCATCATTGGTTGCGGGGATGCCTAACCAGTCACTCCAGCCTCCAAAAGGCTGACCGCGGGTCATCCAGGCCAGTGCGGTGATGGCAAACACCATAAATACGCGTTTTTCTTCCACATGCCAGGCACCTACCGCAGGCATATCTACGTGACCTTCGTGGCGCAGATTGCGGGTCAGCCACAGTGCAATAGCGGGTACCAGCACCAGTACCACTGGCACGCCCCAGGACATCCAGGTCAGAAACTGAATCTCTTTGCCGGTGTATTGCTCGTATATTTCCCGAAAGATCAGGTTGGGTGGTGTACCGATGGGGGTGCCGATACCGCCGACACTGGCGGCAAAGGCAATGCCCAGCAGCAATGGTGTGGCCAGGTCTTCATCGTCAGAGCGATCAATCACTGCGAGCGCTACTGGCAGTAACATCAGCGCGGTGGCGGTGTTGGAAATCCACATGCTCAGCACGGCAGAAGCGGCCATAAAACCAAACACCAGGCGTTTGCTGCTTGAACCGCCAAAGAGGTTCACCATCGTCAGTGCAACCCGCCTGTGGGCGCCGCTTTTTTCCATCGCTGTAGACAGAATGAAACCACCCATCAGCAGCAATACCAGTGAGTTACCGTAGGAAGCACCGACCTGATCGGGTGTCAGAATCCCGAAGACCGGCAGCAGCGCGATAGGCACCAGCGAAGTGGCAGGAATGGGGATAGGTTCAAAGATCCACCATACTGCGCTCAGTGTGGCAATGGCGCCGGTCCAGCAGGCTTTGGTGTCCCAGCCATAGCTGTCGAGCAGCATGAAAGTCAGGAAGGCGGCGAAGGGACCTGCCAGGGTAAGAAGTAGCTTATTATCGGTCTTGGCCATGTATTTTCGATTGTGATTGTCTGGTCAATGTGGGGCGATTATACACAGCTTTGATCACCGCCCGCAGGCTCAGCGAAACAGCGTCTCTGTCAGCTCCTGCACGTACCTTCTGGTGACAGGTTTCTGCAGCAGCAAATAACGCAGGTAAATTGCACCCAGCGCTGCATCGATCTTCTGATCGGTCTGGGTGTCTGAGATTTCACCTCTGGCCGCGCCGCGGGCGATGGCATCAAGCAGATACTGGCGACGGCCCTTTTCCATTTCTTTCGCCAGTCTGCCCAGTTCCGCATCTTTGTCGAGCACCGTGATGAGGGCCTTGATGACGGCACCCACTGGTGATTCGGTCAGCATGCGGGCGGTATTGAACAGCAGTCGGGTGATGTCCTGGATAGCGTCGCCGGTTTCCGGTACTACGGGGTTTGCCAGTTCAAACTGACGAGTTACGGCGGCTGCGACGAGCGCAGCCTTGTCCGGAAAGCGGCGATAAATACTGGATCTGCTGCAACCGAGGCGCCGGGCGATCAGTTCCATCGACATGGCGTCATAGCCGGTTTCAGCCAGTAGCAGGATGGTGGCATCCAGAATGGCGGCATCCAGTGTTTTATCTCGTGGACGACCCTGAGCGGTTCGTTTTGCTGTTGGGTCTGCCTTGCTGTTTCCAGTCATTAACGTGTTGTTGTCAGACATGATCCTGCCGTTTTCCGCTATGAGATATTGCTGCACTGATTGAACAGGGTGAGTGTGATGCGGCTTGTCACAAAATGCCAGCGTGATTCGTTCTGTTCTGAGTGAGACCGGTCAGTTTCTGATTATATAAATACGATACAGTATTGTATCGAATAACAATTGAGGGTAGATTTGTCGCCTGAACAAACTGTCTGCCCGACAAGCGGACCTGTCACGTCATATCACTGCATAACCTGCTTAGCAGGAAATTGCTTTTCAGGCGTTAACTTGTGAGGAATCATTTCATGAAAAACCGGTATGAAAGAAGTCACACCGTGAAAACTTTGACACTTTTGCCGCGCTGGCTATTCCCTCTGGCAGCCTTCAGGCAGTGTTTGGCCGGGCTGTTGATGGTGTTTGCCTCGGCCGCGGTCACTGCCGCGACTACTGACTGGCAGACCATTGAACCCGGCGGTGAAACTGTGTGCGCCCATGGTTCGCCCTACCGGTTTTTTGTTCGTGAGGCAGATCCTCAGAAGCTGCTGGTTTTCTTTCAGGGAGGTGGTGCTTGCTGGTCGAGCCAGAACTGTGACCTGAAAAACCGGCCAGGGTTCGATCCCTTCGCAACTGCCGATGACAATCCCGCTACTCATGCCGCCGGTATTTTTGACATTTCGAATGAGCATAACCCCTTGCAGGATTATTCCATGATATTTGTGGCCTATTGTTCAGGTGATGTACATCTGGGAAATGTGAGTCGTGATTATCCGATTCGAGATGGCGCTGGCGGTTATGACCAGTCATTGCATGTCGAACATCGAGGTTACA
>JAGRIO010000236.1 GCA_020443225.1 Pseudomonadales bacterium | reverse complement strand
CCATCACTTAAAATAATCAGCGCCTTTATACGGGATTCGGTCTGCAACAGGTGCTCGGTCGCATGCCTGATCGCCGGCCCCATACGGGTACTGCGACAGGGTTTGATACCACCGATCTTGTTCTTCACCCGGCGGTTATAAGGCTCGTTAAAGTCCTTGCACAGATAGTATTCCACCTGATCCCGCCCGTAACCGGAGAACCCACAGACAGCATAACTGTCACCAAGATCCTGTAACGCTTCCGCCATCAGCACCACGGCTTCCTTTTCAAGATCAATAATACGCTTGCGGGCTGGCACCTCAGTCAGGTTGTCTTCATCTGCGGCCCGGAAACCGTCATGCAGATAATCGCCGTCATCGTCGAATACTGGTGCTGGCGGCGCTGCCTCTGCGTCCGGGTCAGGAATCGGGTCGTCGGTCGAGGCACTCATATCTATCAGAAACAGCGCAGAAACATCCCGCTGCTTGCGCTGCTTCTGAACATAGATGCGCTCCTCAGGGCTGATGCCGGAACGGCGGTCCACTATCAGCTCGATCGCGCGCTCAATGTCCAGTTCTTCTCCATCCGTCATGCCTCGCACTTTAGCCAGCATTTCAGGGCGCAGCATGTTGAGCTGGCGGCGAACCCGCGAAGAGACGCTCTTCAGGTCTCTGAGCACTTCATCGACAAACTCGGCATCCTCGTCCACGTTCCTGATTTCATACAACGTACACCACCGCCGCCGGTAGTCTTCAATCACGCAATCCCACTCATCATAGTGGTAAACCCTGGCATCATTGGGCGCTGGCCTGTTTTCAAACAGTTCCCTCAGTGCTTCCTGATCGGTCGGTCCGCTGGCTTTCTCGTCTGACTTTTCTGCTGGTGCCCGTTGATTCATTTCCTCAAGCAGCATCCCGGAGTTGTCCAGATCAGCCTGTTTAACATCCTCCGGGTCCACGTCACCCGGGTCCATCATGATGCTCATTCCCAGTGAGGGCTCTTCAGCGTCGTCAAAGAACTCCAGATCAAGATCTTCCAGCATATTCATCTGCAGGTTGAGACTGACCGTATCTGGCTCAATAACACCACGAAAATTAACCGCAGCAGGCACTTCCAGCCAGTAACTGCTGTCATCTGCTTCCGGGCAGTCTGTGACCAACAGGTCGTAAATATCCCGTACACAGCGCATGGTGTCATAGATACTGGCATCAGGTGCACGAACCAGCAACAGCCGCGCTTTGAGTTCCCGGGCCACAGCATCATTCCGCAAAGGCACAGAGATCTCACCATCGAGACCGATCTGAACCAGTGCTTCAAGATAGTGGCCGAGGGGTGTACGCACAATAATATCCCGCCGCCGCGCCAGCGCATCCGCTTTCAGTTCTTCAAAAGCTGCTCTGATACCCCGGTAGCGGCCAGCCACCCGCCAGTCTACCCGGGCATCTTCAATCAGCCTGAACAACAGGCGTGCGAAGGCAGGATTGGCAAAGCGTTCAAAAAAAGCATCAAACGCCCGCAGCTGATTGTCAAAACGAAAGTCAAATGTGCCGAAGGTATAGAAACTCAGCTGATGCATCAGGGCGACTTTGTAAAAGCGAAAATTAGCGTCATGGTCAGCGTATTCAGCTGCAATGTCCGGCAAATGAACGACGTATCCATCCGTTCCCGGCAAAGAGGCTTCCCCACCCTGGCTTGCAGACCATGCATCTATCTTCAGGCGGTGGCCGACAAAGGCTTCGGCATAGAGCTGGAAAAATCGCTGACAGTCTGAGAAACAAACCTGACCCTGCAGACTTTCCAGCAGTTCTGTGGAAGCAGATGACTCCAGCCCTATAAAAGCTACTGCGCCTTCTGGGTTGTAGCCGGCCAGTTCCAGCGCCTGTGCCAGCCATGCATTCATGATGCGCTCATCACCCACAGGCAGGCGCTCCAGGTTGTCCAGCAGCGCCAGCATCATGGGGATGGTTTCCAGGCGCCCCAACAGGTTGATCAGTATTCCCTGCTCACGAGTGTCCAGTTGCGGCACTCTGCGGATCAGCTGATCAAACAACCCGCCCAGGGTTTCGTGATTGATCGCCAGTTGACTGATAAGCGATTCAAGCTGAACGATATGCTCTTCGCTCAGGCAATGTCTGAAGTGGCTGAAACTGGCAAGATACTCCAGCGCTACTGTCGGCGCGAGACTGCCAAGGTCACCAATATAAAGCCAGGATACATCCGGACTGCTGCGGCTGAGCCTGAGAAATTCCAACACATCGCTACGCTCACGCAGAATGGCATCATCAGCAATAGTTACCCAGGTACTGAAGGCATCCTGCTCGGATTCAATCAGTACATGAAAGGCGGTACGCAGGTAGTCCCCTAACAGGTTAGATGCATGACTGAATTTTTCCCGTAGCCGCAGACCCGTTGATTCCAGCAATAATACATCCGCCACCAGCTCATCAATTTCACGGTCCCTCAGGGCCAGCACTTTCAGCACCCCTTCGAAATAAGCACTGGCAGGTTCGATGGAAAAATCTGTCAGCAGCAGCCCATGACGCCCGATGCCAAGCAATATCTCTTCCGGTGCCCGGTCCAGAACTTCGGCTGACAGCGCCATGTAGGTCCGCGCCGGTTCCCAGCCATGCCAGACGGCTGTCGCCAGTTCATGGCACATCTGCGCCCAGCTCGCCAGTGCATCCGCTGACAACCTTGGTTGCAGCTCAGCGCTTACCGCCTCAAATTCACGGCCTGTATCCTTATTCAGGTTAGTCAGGGCCGCTGTGGTTGCGGTCAGAATTTCCGTCATATCACTCATGAATCACTGTCCAGGCTTCTGTGTCTTCGGCCAGATGTATCATGCTGGAAAAATGGTGGCAGCGAGTTCTTCAATGGCCCTCTGGACATCCACATCGTCAGATACTGCCCGGCAGACGGCGACCTCACAGGCCCGGATCGGGGCGACACCTCTGGCCATCAACTGACCGGCATAGACCAGCAACCGGGTGCTGACACCCTCGTCAAAACCGTGATGTCGCAGATGCCGTACCTTCGCGCCCAGGTGGGCCAGATCCATGGCATATTCCATGGCCACGCCGGATTCGTGGGCAATGATTTCAGCTTCCTTCTCCTGATCAGGATAATCGAAATCAATCGCAATAAAACGCTGCCGGGTACTGGGTTTAAGGTCCTTCAGGACATTCTGGTAACCCGGGTTGTAGGAGATTACTAACAGGAAGTCTTCGTGAGCATCCAGGATGATGCCCTGCTTTTCGACCGGCAGAATGCGCCGGTGATCAGTCAACGAGTGGATCAGCACCGTAGAGTCCTTTCTGGCCTCAACGATCTCATCAAGATAACAGATAGCACCCTGCTTCACTGCCCGTGACAACGGACCGTCCTGCCAGACCGTTTCATCACCCTGCAACAGAAACCGGCCGACCAGATCGGTGGCGCTGAGGTCTTCGTGACAGGCGACCGTTTGCAGTGGCGTCTCCAGAGCCTGACGCGCTGGCGTTGACTCCTCACCCTGATACAGGCGGTGAGCCATATGCTCAACAAAGCGGGTTTTACCGCAACCGGTCGGGCCTTTCAGCAGCACCGGCAGGCGCTGCTCATAGGCGGCCAGAAATATGTCCACCTCATCACTGACAGGCAGGTAAAAAGGCGCGGTAGGTGCGGCGCCAGTTTCTCTATTGCTCATAATGTATCTCTCTGGATCTGCAGATCCGTTAGTTATCTTTCCAGTCAGGTAATCGTTTGCCGAGGAAGGCAGCGACGCCTTCCTGATAGTCCGCCTGTTTCATCATGGCGTTGAGGCGGGCTTCGCTGTCCGCAACCGAGCTGCCCACATCACGGTGCAGGTCGGTATAAATCTGTTGTTTGGTGGCGCGCAGGGATCCGGGTGAGACGGTTTCAATCATCTGGCGGGTATAGGCCAGCGTCTTTGGCATCAGTTCTTCCGGCGCAAATATGTCATTGACCAGGCCCAGCGTGTGCGCTTCTTCAGACATAAATACCCGGCTGGTGAACAGCAGGTCGTTGGCACGGGCAAGTCCGATCATGCGCGGCAACAGCCAGCTCAGCCCATACTCAGCTGGTAAATTCAGCTTGCCATGGGCGGTCGTGAACTTGACACCGGGCACTGCAAAGCGGATATCCGCATAGCATGCCAGCACCAGTCCGATACCGGCGGCAGCGCCGTTGATGGCGCAGATCACCGGCTTGGTCAGACCAAAGTGATAGGCAAAGCTCTGATCAAATTCTTCGCGCTGACCGTAACCCGGTTGTGCCAGCGGTTCAGGTGTTCCCGGGTCGTAGCCACCTTTGGCGACATGGCCTTCCAGTGCCTGACTATCTGCACCTACACAAAATCCCCGCCCTTCAGCGGTTACCACTACAGCCCGGATCAATGGGTCCTGTTCTGCCTGGAGCACACACCAGCGATATTCTGTGTGCATGCGGCCTGTCCAGGCGTTCATCCGCTGCGGACGGTTCAAAGTGATGATCGCGATACCATCATCGGTCGAGTATTTAACAGCTTTCAGTTCCATAACTTGCCTGATTCCAACACGCTTGCCTGAGTTAACGGATTGTCACGGTTACCGGCACCCGGGCGCTGGGGCCCGTGTCCGGTCGTCTTCCTGTTCAGCAGCGCATCGCTGCGCCGACAACACTGCTTCAGCGCCTGAACCCGGCGCTGCAGATCGAATCTACCACAGAACCCGGGGTGCACAGGAAACGTAATGGTAGACAGGGTACCGGAAACTCGAGAATGGATCATGCCACGCGGGCAAATGAAATCCATGATGCAGGTCATCCGCCGGGACGGAACAAAAACCTGTTAGAATTCTTTCTATGAGAATCCTGTTACCCCTGTTTATTGCCCTGCCCATCCTCGAGATGTTTATTCTGATCAGAGTGGGGGGGATCATTGGCGCTCTACCTACCATCGCTCTGGTGGTACTGACGGCGACTATCGGTCTGTGGCTCCTCAAACGCGAGGGACTGGCCACCCTGAATCGCGTGCAGACGCGCGTCAGTCAGGGCGAGTTGCCAGAAACCGAACTGCTGGAAGGCATCATGCTGATAGTCGGTGGTGCACTGCTGCTGACCCCGGGATTTGTCACCGATGCCATTGGCTTCGCCTGTCTGCTGCCTTTTCTGCGTCAGCCGATTGCCCGATGGCTGGTCCAAAGAGCCATTGTGATAAAAACCCGTGGCAGCGGTGGCGGATCTCAGTACCGAAAGGAAACCCACATCATTGAAGGTGAATTCACCGAAGAGGACAAAAACAAGTGAGCCTGACTTCAGACGTCGTCGCCAGTTACATGGAACAGGCCTGGGAAGACAACATTCTCGACAGCCTGGCTGAATATATCCGTATCCCGGCCAAGTCTCCGATGTTCGATCCCAACTGGGAAGCTAATGGGCATATTGAACGGGCCATGCAACATATGATCAGTTGGGTGGAAACACAGGGCATCGAAGGACTTAAGACAGAGCTCCATCGCCTGCCCGGCCGCACCCCGACGCTGTTGCTTACCTATCCGGGAGACGCCACTAAGACCGTGCTGATTTATGGCCACATGGACAAACAACCGGAATTCAATGGCTGGCACGACGATCTGGCGCCCTGGGAACCGGTTCGTAAGGGTGACAAGCTGTATGGCCGCGGAGGCGCTGATGACGGTTACGCCATCTATTCTGCAATCACCGCACTTAAATGCCTGCTGGACCATGGTGAAGCAGTTCCCAGAGTCGTCATTCTTATCGAAGCTTCAGAGGAAAGCGGTAGCCCGGACCTGCCGGTATACATGGAAAGTCTGGCTGAGCAGATCGGCACACCCGGGCTGGTCATCGCGCTGGATTCTACCTGTGGCAACTACGATCAGTTATGGATCACCACGTCTCTGCGGGGCATGCTGATCGGTGAGCTGAAAGTACAGGTCCTGGAACAGGGTGCACATTCCGGCGCAGCGGGTGGCATTGTCGGTTCCAGTTTCAGAATTCTGCGCAGCCTGATTTCGAGAATGGAAAATGAGGCGACCGGTGAAATCATTCCCTCGTTCCTGAACGAACAGATTCCGGAAAGTCGCCGTCAGGAAGCCGTAGAAGCGGGCAAGGTTCTGTCGGCAGATTTCAAAACCCTGTATACCTACGCAGGTGATGGAGGACCAGTTTCCAGCGATCCGACGGAACTGGTCCTGA
>JAGRIO010000235.1 GCA_020443225.1 Pseudomonadales bacterium | reverse complement strand
ATGGGATCACGCTGGGCCTGCCCAAAAGTCGTCAACATGAGCGGCAGAATTTCACTACCAGTAACTTCATTGCCATGGATCCCCCGAAACACGACGTCCAGCGCGCGACCGTCGCACCAGTGGTGGCACCTTCGAATCTGGCAACTCTGGAAAACACTATTCGCGAACGCGCTGGTAACATCCTTGATTCCCTGCCAGTTGGCGAGGAATTTGACTGGGTTGACGCAGTTTCTATCGAACTGACGACTCAGATGCTCGCCACGCTGTTTGACTTTCCCTTTGAAGACCGCCGCAAGCTGACCCGGTGGTCTGATGTGGCTACCGCAGGACCTGAAAGTGGCATCGACTACAAGCAACGGCAGGCTGAGCTGCTGGAGTGCCTGGAATACTTTACCCGGCTGTGGAACGAGCGGGTCAACGCTGAGCCAAAAAGCGATCTGATTTCCATGCTGGCTCATGGCGAAAACACCCGCAACATGCAACCCATGGAATTTCTCGGCAATCTGATTCTGCTGATCGTTGGCGGCAATGACACCACCAGGAACTCGATCAGCGGCGGCGTGCTGGCCCTGAACCAGAATCCCGACCAGTACCAGAAACTAAGGGATAATCCTGGCCTGATTCCCAAACTGGTGCCGGAAATCATTCGCTGGCAGACACCGCTCGCCTACATGCGCCGGACTGCAGCGGTTGATACAGAGCTGGGTGGCAAAAAGATTCTGCAAGGCGACAAGTTGCTGATGTGGTATGTCTCTGGCAACAGGGATGACGAAGTGATTGATAAGCCCAACGATTTTATTATCGACCGGGCTAATCCACGGCACCATCTGTCATTCGGCTTTGGTATTCACCGTTGTATGGGCAACCGGTTGGCAGAGATGCAGCTACGGATTGTCTGGGAAGAAATTCTCAAGCGTTTCCGGATGGTAGAGGTCACAGGTGAACCCGAGCGCACCTTGTCAGCCTTCGTAAAAGGGTATACCTACCTGCCAGTGGTGCTTCACCCACACTGAGCCTGGCCAGGACCCGGGGCGTCAGCCTGTCATGGCTGACGCCCTTTTTTTCAGAGGAAACCCTGTTCTGGCAGACATCTTTCACGCCTGACAAGGCTTACACTGGTCTGCTCAGATCGCAACAGGCAACGCTGACCCAATATCCCCCCTCACCGAAGCAACTTTCGTTTTATCTACTATAGTGAAGAGGACGACGCGCCTGATCCGTGGCAGATGCCAGCATGTTCTCTGCCCGGGTGGGTGTGGCTGACCTGCAATTGCCAGCATCAGAAGTTAAGTACCAGAACAGGGAAGACTGGGCCTTTTTGTAATACCTGACACCGTATAAGTACCTGCAACGACGTACCAGCTATTGTGAACCCTTCACTGACAAAATATTTCGCTACCGGACTGATACTGTTCACCACACTGCTGGTGTTCGGCTATCTTCGAACCGACGCGCATTATTCCGAGCATCTGACATACAATGAACAGACAATTCAGATGAATAATGCCCTGTGGCAGGCATTTTCGGTGACCCTGTCGACACAGAAAGCGGAACAGGCCTACCTGCTGGCAGTGGAGCATCAGGACCAGCGACAACTGAACGAAGCCCTCAGCTATCTGCAGCAATCGCTGGAATTCAGCGATCTGATAGCCCAAACCTCACCCGCTCTGGCTGGCAACCTGGTTGGGCAGATAGCTGACCTGCAGGAATCACTGAGGCGCGGCGGGCTGGACATTGAAGACCCTGCCGCCACCAGAATAGCTGAAGATTTCTCCGCTGCCATCCAGGCCGCTGAAACCAGTGCGAGCCTGGCGCGAACCTCTTTCGAGGAAAGTTTCAGGCTTTCACGCACTATCGAATACCAGTTGCAGTCAACCTACGAATTAGCTGTAGCAGTTTCCAGTCTGTTAATTGTTGTCATTGGCTGGCTGTTCTGGCGCCAGCGACAGCTTAATGGTGAGCTTTCGAGGAATCAGAACCAACTGAGTGCCAGTGAGCAGCGGTTCTCACTGGCGATGCGCGGTGCCAATGACGGCCTGTGGGACTGGGATCTCACCACAGATAATGTGTACTACTCACCCCGCTGGTGCGAAATGCTGGGCTATCGGCAGGATGAACTCGGTACAACACTGGAGACCTGGGGCAATCTGGTTCATCCCGATGACGAAACCAGAGCATTGAAAATGGTTGACGACTATGTTCAGGGAACCATCGACAGCTTTGAGATTGAGTTCAGGATGCGACACAAGGACGGGCATTGGGTTGACCTGTTATCCCGGGCATTTCTGCATCGCAAGGACGATACCCCGGTGCGGCTGGTAGGTACTCATGTTGATATTTCCGAACACAAACGCATTCAGCTCGAGCTCGAACAGGCCCGCGAGAAAGCCGAAGCAGCAAGTCGCAGCAAATCGGATTTTCTGGCGACGATGAGCCACGAAATCAGAACGCCGATGAACGGCGTTACCGGCATGATCAGTCTGTTGCTGGACACCCGGTTGAACAGCGAACAGCGGGAGTTTGCTACGGTCATTCAGGAATCTGCCCAGGCACTGTTACTGATCATCAACGATGTACTGGACTTTTCACGCCTTGAGCAGGGACACCTGAACATTGAGTCGATTCCGTTCAATTTGCATCACACTGTCAGCTCGGTCATCGCTCTGTTGAAATCTCAGGCACTGAACAAAGGTATCGCGCTCTCAACGGATCTCAGTCAGTTGCCCGATCAGCAAATAACCGGTGATCCGGGCCGGGTACGGCAGATTCTCATGAATCTGATCGGTAATGCCGTCAAGTTCACCGACAGCGGCGAGGTTTCAGTAACAGTTTCCACATTGCAGCGGAATAATCAGGCGTGGTTGCGTTTCGAGATTCAGGATTCCGGGATCGGCATTCCCGAAGAGAATATCCCCCAGTTATTTGAAAGCTTTGTGCAGGCAGATTCTTCCATAACCCGCAATTATGGCGGTTCCGGTCTGGGACTGGCCATCAGCAAAGGGTTGGTTGGCGCTATGGGCGGCGAGATCGGCGTGCAAAGTCAGCTCAACACAGGCAGTCTGTTCTGGTTTGAAGTCCCGACTACCTTTGTTGCCACCGCTGTATCGGAAGCAGCCTGCGAAGGCAATTTCACCGTTCCGGACTTCGATGCGGAACAACCCGGTGCACTGGAAATTCTGATCGTCGAAGACAATGTGACCAACCAGATGGTGATCAGCAAGCTTGTGCAGAACCTTGGCCATCGAACGGACATTGTCAGTGATGGTCAGGAGGCCGTCGATGCCGTCAGTCAGAAGCGCTACGATCTGGTTTATATGGATGTGCGGATGCCCAGAATGGACGGCATTACTGCCTGCACGCTGATCCGTGCCCATGAAGGTGAACATGAACACACGCCGATTATTGCACTGACCGCTAATGCCACCAGTGACGACGTACAGGCCTGTCTGGCAGCCGGCATGGATGGATTCCTGTCCAAGCCTGTCAACAAAGATAAAGTACAGGGGTCATTGCGCCACCTGACGGCCTCTCGAAGCAATCCCACGGCATAACTCCGCCACCTGCGGCTAACCCTTGCCGCTGACTCTCCGCCTGAAGTTGCTGCAGCCCGCTGGCTACCGTAGATCACAGCAGGCACGGTTCTTGCGATGCCCCTAAACAGCGGGATGATCTCGTGGCTGATCGCCACAAGGTCCAAATGTCCTTGTCGTTATTTGCAGAGAGACAGACGTTGAATCAGCCACTTGAGAGCTTCACCGGGCAGCCAGCTGCGCCGGACTTTTTCTTTGAGCCACCAGCACTCGCTGGCATTGTTCCCTTAATGAGTGCCATGTTTGGCGGCGATGATCTTGCTGCGGTCGCACAAAACCTGATCCGGCGGGCAGAAGATAATCCGCTGGATGCCGATGCTCTGCTGGATCTTTCAGCCGTGCTGATTCTACGCGGTGATCCCGCAACCGGGCTGAAGATTCAGGGCCAGGCACTGCAGCTGCGGAGATTCTATCCACTGACCCAGGCCAGCAGACAACCCGAGTTACGACTACTGGTGCTGAAAATGCCCGGCGACTTTATGGCTAACACCCCGGTTGAATTCCTGCTGGATAATCCACGAATCTCTGTCGACGTACTGTATGTTGCGCCTGATCTGCCGCCACCCATGGTAGCACCGGAACATGATCTGGTTTTTGTTGCCATCAGCGAGGGGCACCGCAATGAGCGGATACTGAACTGGGTCGGGGCGTTAACTGCACAATGGGGGTTGCCGGTGATAAACCGTGCAGCGCTGATTCCTGCCCTGACCAGGGATGTTTTCTGGCGGCAACTGCCAGATCATCGTGGCATGGTCGCCCCGCGCTGTGACTGCCTGAGTGCGCAGTACATTCGTCTGCATGCTGATGAGTTCCGCTACCCGCTGATTGTGCGCCCTGAAGGCTCCCACGCCGGTCATAATCTGGCCCTGGTACAGAGTGAAGCGGAACTGCAGCATTATCTGACAGACGAGCGCGAGGCACTGTTTTACCTGTCACCTTATATCGATTACCGAAGCAGCGACGGACAGTTCCGCAAATACCGGATCGTATTCATAGAAGGGCAGGCTTTTATTTGTCACATGGCCATTTCCAGCCACTGGATGGTGCACTACCTGAATGCAGGTATGACAACACCGGAGGCACAATGGAAGCGCGATGAGGAAGCCAGAATGATGGCGCATTTCGAAAACACATTCGTAGCTACACATCAGCCTGCCTTTGATGCGCTCTACAAATGTCTGGGGCTCGATTACTTCGGAATCGATTGTGCGGAACTACCCACCGGTGAATTGCTGATCTTCGAAGTCGCCAATGCCATGGTTGTTCATGATATGGACCCGGCTGAAACCTTTCCTTACAAACCGCCGCAGATGCAGCGGATATTTGCGGCCTTTCAGAACATGCTGTTTGGCCGCCAGAAGTTATCGATTACCACTGTCTCGCCGATGCCGATGCTACCAGAGAGGGTTTAACCCAACAGGGAATTTGCTATAGTTAGCTACCTATTCGATAGCTTGCTACCTATATGCACAACGCCAAGGACTCTGCCGAACTTGCCCTGGACGACAAGCGCACCGCGTTTTTGTTGCAGTTGTTCCTTGCGAGAAACCGCTATCGCTTCGCGATGGACGATGTTTTTCGACCCATGGGAGTCACAGACGCTACCTGGCGCACACTGTTTTACCTCGAGCAGCAGGGCAATGGCATCCAACAGAAAGACCTGGCCCATGTAATGGGTATCGAGCGCCCCAGTCTGGTTCGCCTGCTGGACCAGCTGGAACAAAAGCAACTCATTGAACGCAAGCCCTCACCCGTCGACCGGCGCGGCAAAACCGTACACCTCACTGCCGCTGCCCACGAGCTGTTGTCAGAACTGCATGACGCAGCCGGGCAGGTAAGAGCGAGAATTCTGCACAATATCAACAACGAAGAACTGGATATCTGCATCTCTGTATTCAGCAGAATGCTGGAAGCCAGCATGGATGACTTATGACCACAACCTCTGAAGCTGAAAACGCTGACCGTCCTTCTGTCTGGTCCCGGACCAATATTGCCGCTGTGGTGTTACTCGCGGGGTCGGTTATCTGGCTGGCCTGGTGGTTCATCGAACGCAGTTACTATGTCTACGTTTCCGATGCACGGATTGCGTCTGACATGATCAGTCTGAGCAGCCGGACCCCCGGGCTCATCAGTCTGATTGACGTTAAGGAAGGGCAGCTGGTGCACAAGGGGCAAGCGCTAGTGGTGATCGATGACCGGGATATTCAGCTCAGACTACGCGGTTTAGAGGCTGATCTGGCGACCCTGCAAGCCGAAGAAAGTCGCCAGCAGAGCCAGCTGAACCTGACCCGTGAGCAACTGACCTCTGGTATTCATGCTGAGGAATCCCGACTGTCTGCCGCCAATTCCGCGCTCAGAGAATCTGAGGTCGTGCTCCGTCAGGCGGAGCACGATTTTCAGCGCGCTACCCGACTGCTGAACGACAAACTGATCTCTGATGAGACCTGGGAGCTGCGCAAGGTCAACCAGGAAACCGCCTCACAAACGCATTTACGCAGGCTCGCAGAGGTCGCCGCCGCAGAAGCCATGTTGCTGAAAGCCCGCGCCGCCATGGGTGAAGTGGAAGTACTGCAGAAAACCATCGATATTACCGCC
>JAGRIO010000234.1 GCA_020443225.1 Pseudomonadales bacterium | reverse complement strand
TTCCACCTCGGGATGGCCTTCATGACCAATCAGCACGGCTTCACGTCGCTCACGGGAGAATCTGGACACCTCGTTGTGAACTTTGGTGACCAGTGGGCAGGTCGCATCGAAGACCTGAAGACCGCGGGCTTCTGCATCCCGACGCACCTGCTGAGAGACGCCGTGAGCACTGAAAATAACCAGTGAACCTTCCGGCACCTCTTCAACTTCATCAACAAAGATGGCGCCTTTTTGCCGAAGTTCTTCCACCACAGTGCGGTTATGAACGACTTCGTGACGCACATAGACCGGCGCCCCATGGCGGTCCAGCGCCCGATTGACGATTTCAATGGCGCGATCAACCCCGGCACAAAATCCCCTGGGGCTTGCAAGTCGGATAGATTGCAACTATCAGCTGCTCACCCGGATAATTTCATTCGACACCTGCTCAACCTCGACAATTTTTACATCGAACAACAGGTCTCTTCCGGCCAGCGGATGGTTAAAATCCACTTCTACATAGTCATCATCAAAAGCGGCTATTACCCCGGGCAACTCAGCATTCTGCGCATCAGCAAACGACATCATCAGCCCTTCCGCCAGTTCCATATTGACCGGAAACTGCGAACGCCTGATCTTCTGCACATTGTCTTCCTGATGCTCGCCAAAGCCCTGTGCTGCCGGAATTGTCAGCGCAGCCTCATCGCCCGGAAACATGCCAAACATCGCAGACTCAAACCCCGGCAACAGCTTGCCATCACCGATGATCAGTTCTGCGGGTTTCGAACCAGTCGAATCAATTTTCTCACCTGACAGCAGGCTCAGGGTAAAAGTCAGCATGACTCTGGTACCAGGCCCGACGGGTACGCGTTCAGCCATTTTCAGCTACCTCATTGTTCTTTTCCCTGCCGGAAAAGAAAAACATGTCAATCACCAGCAACCCACCGCCCACACAGATAGCAGAATCTGCAACGTTAAAGGCTGGGAAATGCCAGTTCTGGTAATAAAAGTGCAGAAAATCAACCACATAACCGACAAACATGCGATCTATCAGGTTGCCGACTGCACCCCCAATAATCAGCGTCAGCGCCCAGGCCAACACCTTTTCCTGGTGCCTGATACGCTCAAGCCACACCAGCAGACCAATACTGACGATTAGCGAGATGCCCGCCAGAAACCAACGCTGCCAGCCCCCGGCATCATCCAGAAAGCTGAATGCCGCACCCTCGTTGTGCAACAGAGTCAGGTTAAAGACCGGCAGAATTTCAATGGATTGACAGCGTCCGGGTACACACAACTCCAGCAGCTGACTCATATAATTTTTGGTCCACTGATCAACGATCACAATTACAAAGGCAACAAGGTAAAAAATCATGATAGTGGCGGCAATCCAAAAAACGTCCTGGCGATGTTCATGTCACTGCGGATAGCCGCCTTAAGTTCGTCAAGCCCGGAAAACTTTTTCTCATCCCGGATCTTATGCCTGAAGATGACCTCTACCCGCTCACCATAGAGAGAGCCTGAAAAATCAAATATGTGCACCTCCAGCAAGGGTCTGGGTGTTGTCTCATTAAGGGTCGGTCTGACACCGACATTAGCAACCCCTTTCAGTACCTTACCCTGCCTGACAATTTCAACCGCGAAACTGCCATCTAACGGTGCCCGGTAGCGATTCAGCTGAATATTGGCAGTGGGTGCATCCAGCGTGCGACCCAGCTGGCGGCCATAGACCACTTTGCCTTTAATGGAATAGGGTCGGCCCAGCAATGCTTCAGCCTGCGAGAAATCGCCCTGAGCCAGGCATTCTCTGATGCGCGTGCTGCTGACCCGGTCGTCGCCCACATTCAGGGTATACATATTGGTGACCTGGAAACCATGGGCTTTACCAGCTGCCCGCAGGTCTTCAATACCGCCTTCACGGTTTTTTCCGAACCGGGTGTCGTCGCCGATAAAAATACCCTTCACTGCTAACTGATCAACCAGCAGACTGACAAATTCATCTGCACCCATGGTGCGCATCGCTTCATTAAATTGCAGGCATAACAGATAGTCGATGCCGTGCTGCGCCAGCAACTCAGCCTTTTCACGGAATCGGGTCAGCCTGGCTGGCGCATCGAATGCCATAAAAAACTCTTTGGGCTGGGGCTCAAAACAAATCAGCATGGTGCTGGCACCCAGACCTGACGAAATTTCGCTGATTCTGTGCAGAATAGCCTGATGCCCCAGATGCACCCCGTCAAAGTTGCCAATAGTGATGACGCAGCCCCGATGCTCTGGCCTGATGTTATGCGCGCCTCTGATTACTTCCATCTGAACTACCGAATCATTTTCCGAAAATCAAAACCTGTCAGCCGCAGCACCAGCCCATAAACTGCAATCCCTGCGACACAAATACCCAGCATGGCTGCGAATCTTTCCCAGAACAACATCTGCAACCAGTGAGTTTGCTCTGGCACCAGCGAGAATAACAGCCCGGCAAGAGCGACACAGGCAAGCAGCAGTTGCGTGATAAAGCGAGTCCAGCCCGGCGCAAAACGATACACCCCGTGACGCCAAAGGCCCATGAATAACAAACCTGCATTCAGAAAGGCCGACAAGCTGGTGGCCAGCGCCAGCCCTGCATGTCTGAACTCCCAGACCAGCAGCAGGTTCAGAACCATATTTGCGACCAGCGCAATGATACCGTACCTGACGGGGGTGCGGGTGTCCTGACGGGAAAAATACCCGGGCGCAAGCACCTTCACCAGCATATGAGCCAGCAAGCCAATACCATAGGCCGATAAACTGTACCCAGCCATAGTCACATCGCGCGGGGTCATTTCTCCCTGATAGAACAGGGTTGTGATCAGACTGTCAGACAGGATGACCAGCGCTACAGACGCCGGCAGGCCAATAGCAAAGACCATCCGCACCGCCCAGTCCAGCGTGGCACCAAACTCATCTGTCGATGCATCAGCGTGTTTGCGGGACAGGCTGGGCAGTATGACTGTCGCGATGGTGATACCGAACAGTGCCAGTGGCAGTTCCAGCAGGCGGTCTGAATAGTAAAGCCATGACAAACTACCGGTTTCCAGAAACGATGCCAGCACAGTGTCCAGCAGCAGGTTAATCTGCCCGACACTGACACCAAAGATAGCTGGGAGCATCAGCATCAGAATGCGTTTCACACCCTCATCGCGAAAGTCCGGTTTTGGCCACACCAGCAAACCTGCGGACCGGAGAAATGGCAGCAGAAATAACAACTGCACCACCCCCGCCAGCAGCACCGACCAGGCCAGCGCCATCACCGGCACGTCCAGCAGAGGTCTCAGGTACACCGCACCGGCAATAAGGCAAAGGTTCAGAAGGACCGGCGTAAAGGCCGGCGCACCAAAACGCCCGAAGCTATTCAATACCGAACCTGCCAGTGCTGTCATCGAGATGAAAAACAGATAGGGAAAGGTAAGGCGCAACATATCAGTTGCCAGCAGTAACTTTTCATCCGCGCCGTGATATACAAAACCCGCGGCGAACACGGCAATCACGCCGCCAGCACCCACAACCCCTGCCAGAGTGATTAGTAACAGCACCAGCCCCAGGGAGCCACTGACCCGCTGGATCAGGTGACGGACCTCTTCAGGCCGTTGCTGGCGGTATTCTGAAAGCACGGGTACAAAGGCCTGGTTAAAGGCTCCTTCACCAAACAGACGCCGGAAGAAATTGGGAATCTTAAAGGCCAGAAAAAACGCATCTGCAGCAACCCCGGCCCCGAAAAAGTAGGCTACCACCATGTCACGAACCAGCCCAAAGACCCGCGACACCATGGTCATCGCTGACACCACGCCGCTGGACCGGAGCAAACCCTGAGACTGTGCTGGCTTTTCTGGCTGCAGGTTAGACATAGAATTGAATGGGATTAGCAGAAGCCGCCTATAATACTTTGATTAGCCTGTCTTTTTTGGCGTATTTTTAATCGCGCGGCGCAATATTGGTTTGACAAGCGGATATTGAATCGGCATAGTACCGCGTCTTATTTTTCGGGACCAATTTTGAGGTAATTAACCAGTGGCCAACTCCCCCCAAGCTAAAAAGCGCGCCCGTCAGGCTGAAGTACGTCGTCGTCATAACGCCAGCCAGCGTTCAGCAATGCGCACAGCAATCAAAAAGACTATCGCCGCCGTTGATACCGGTGATTTCGAAACTGCCCGTGCTGCCTATCTGGCTGCCGTACCGGTCCTTGACCGGGCCGTAACTCACGGTCTGATTCACAAGAACAAGGCTTCACGTCACAAGTCCAGACTGAACACCCGCGTGAAGGAACTGCAAGCTTCCTGATGACTGTTATTCGGGCCTGCCTGCTTCTGAAGCAGGCCTGAACATCAGATCAGATTGCAACACTGAGGCTGGTTTCGACAGGGTCTCAGATCATCACCAGATTGTCCCGATGAATGAGTTCTTCATCATCGATATATCCCAAAATTGACTCGATCCTGGTACTGGGCTGACCGCATATTGCGGCAGCCTGCTGCGAGCTGTAGTTGACCAGACCACGGGCGATTTCCCTGCCCTCTTCGGTCACGCAGGACACCATACTGCCGCGGGTGAATTCTCCGCGCACCGCCTTCACTCCCACGGGCAACAAACTGCGGCCATCCTGTCGCAGGACTCTGACGGCTCCGCCATCCAGAACCAGAGAACCAGCCGGCGGCAAGGCTGCCAGCCACTGCTTACGGGCCACCAGTACTTCGCTGTCACTGCGAAGCAGCGTGCCGTGATACTCACCACGCAGCAGATCAGCAATCACATGATCCCTGCGACCGGACGCTATGACGGTATTGGCCCCGCTGCGAGCTGCCGTACGTGCTGCCCGCAGTTTCGTGGCCATGCCGCCACGACCGAATACACCGCCGTCTCCGGCACGGGCATCAAGATCGGGATCGCTGGCTGGCCGCTCGCTGATCAGCACGGCATCCGGATTTGATCGCGGGTCAGATTCGTAGAAGCCATCCTGATCTGTCAGCAACAGCAGGGTATTCGCTTCAATGAGATTAGCAACCAGCGCCCCCAGCGTATCGTTGTCACCAAAGCGGATTTCATCGGTTACCACGGTATCATTCTCATTGATGATTGGAATAATTTCCAGTTTCAGCAATGTCATAAGTGTCGATCGCGCATTCAGGTAACGTTCACGGTTAGACAGATCTCCATGTGTAAGCAATATTTGTGCAGTTTTCAGCTCATGATGATCAAAGCTGGCTGCATAGGCCTGTGCCAGACCCATTTGTCCAACAGCAGCGGCTGCCTGCAATTCATACAATGCAGTTGGCCGTGTATTCCAGTTCAGGCGCTGCATTCCTTCTGCAATGGCGCCTGAAGAAACCAGCACGACTTCCTTACCCATCTGTTTGAGTCTGACAATCTGTTCAGCCCAGCCCTTCAGTGCTACATGATCCAGCCCTTTCCCCTGATTCGTCACCAAGCTGCTGCCGACTTTGACGACAATCCGGCGCGCTTCTTTTAACATGATATTTTTGCGCCCAAATTATTCATTGACTAAGGACAGATGTTGTTCCAGATAATCCATAATGGCATATGACAAATCCTTGCATCCTTCACCGGTCAGCGCGGACAGCATAAAATATTTTTCCGCCCAGCCTAATTTTTGAACAAATGTCTGGCAAATCCGGTTTCGCTGATCTTCAGGCAGCATGTCCACTTTGTTCAACACCAACCAACGCGGCTTTGAGTAAAGCGATTCATCAAACTTGCGCAACTCTTCAATCAGTGCCTGCGCCTCATATACTGTGTCCACATTCTCATCGAATGGCGCCATGTCAACCAGATGCAGTAACAGCCGTGTACGTGACAGATGTTTGAGAAAACGGTGTCCAAGGCCAGCACCTTCTGCAGCACCTTCTATCAGGCCCGGAATATCGGCCATTACAAAACTGCGATTCGGATCAATCCGGACAACACCAAGGTTGGGTTTCAACGTAGTAAAAGGATAATCAGCCACTTTGGGTTTCGCTGCTGACACGGCGCGAATGAGTGTTGACTTACCGGCATTAGGCATGCCCAGCAAACCCACATCGGCCAGCACTTTGAGCTCCAGTTTTAATTCTAATTCCTGGCCTGGCTCACCATAGGTAAACTGTCGTGGCGTTCTGTTCGTGCTGGATTTAAAATGCAGATTACCCAGACCGCCTGTCCCGCCTTTGGCAAGCAAAACTTTTTG
>JAGRIO010000233.1 GCA_020443225.1 Pseudomonadales bacterium | reverse complement strand
GCGTCAGACACCGCATCGACACCGCGTGAATTTCCCCACTGGCTATTTTGTCATTAAGCAGGCTGTACACACGCTGCTGACGTTTGACCCTGCTCAGCCCTTCAAACGCTTCACTTACCAGTACCAGCATCATTTTGTTACCTTCTGCCTGCAGCATGACGTCACAGTTTTCTATGCCGCCGGCGATCAGGGCGCGGATTTCTTCCTCGTTCATCTAAAACTTCTCCAGTCAGGATGCGCGGCCAGGGCTGGTGCGCTGAAAAACGCGCAATGATACCACGAAGCAGCCGCAGGGGGTCACTGCCAGGGGCATTTAGGTCGTCCGGGAAGCCTGCGCCCTGGCTGGTGAAAGATGACGCAAAAAAGCTGAAAAATCAGCCAGAAACTATGGAAGTTCAGATCCGCAAAGAAGGACACGTCAGGACAGGGACAACACCTCGCTGACCCCGCTGGCCTCAGCAATGGCTATCAGGGTTTCACTGGCACCGGTGAAGTGAACAGACCGGCCCTTGCGATCCAGATCCCGCTTCCAGGAAATCAGCAGCGCGATGACCGCCGTGCCATTGACATCAACACCCGACAGATCAATATCGACCTGGGCATCATCGATGCTGTTCAGCAGTCGGTTACCCTCTTCACGAATGCCTGAAACAGTATTGACACACAGACAGCCATGGATCGAAAGCCGCCCGTTGTCCAGCGTGAGTGACGGTTGAGCTTTTTCAGGCTTCACTGACATCGACGGTCCAGTTTTCTATCACCTTATCTATATTGTTGCGATATTGCTGCATATACGCACCAAACTGAGAACGGAACTGCAGACCGATGTTAATCCCTTCTATGGTGACATTACGCAACATCCATTTACCCTCTACATTACGCAGGCTGTAGTTGACGACATAGACGTCGCCGCCCTTACCCTGAATCTCAATATCCACACTCGCACGGTCTGGCTCGCCTGCTGGTGATGTACCTTCTTTGACCACCACCTGCTGATTATCAAACTCCACCAGGGCTTTGGCATAGGTTCTGATCAGACCATCGCGAAAGGTTTCTTCAAATCGCTGCTTCTGATCGTCCGTGGCGCGACGGTAGTACTTGGCCATCACTCCCCGTGAAAAACCCTCAAAGTCCACAAAGGGTGCCAGCGCACTATCGACTTCCGCAAAGAACCTGTCAGGGTCAGATTCATAAACAGGCTGCACCTCAACCAGTTTTGTCAGCAGCACATCGGTTGCCTTCTGCACTGCCGCAGTCGCATCTTCGGCTGGTCCGGCAACGACCTGTGATCCAAACAGAAACATGATCGTCGCGGTAATACGCGTCAGAATTTTCATTTCATTCCTCCTAGAACTGTTTCATCAGGAACTGGCCAATCAGCTCTTCAAGCACAATCGCCGACTGGGTATCTCTGATTTCATCGCCATCTTTCAGGTACGCTTCTTCCGCACCAATACTCAGGCCAATAAATTTTCCGCCCAGCAACCCCTCTGTAAGGATGGCTGCCGTGGAATCAACACTGATCTGATTAACATCAGCGTTAATTTCCATTCTGACCCTGGCCATAAAGGTTTTCTGATCCAGCTCAATCTCAGCCACCTGCCCGACAATCACTCCGGCAATACTGACTTTCGAGCGGGTGACCAGACCACCGACATTCTCGAACTTCGCATAGACACTATAGGTTCCGGCACTGTCACCAACACTGAAACCACTGACGCGGAAAGCCAGTATTGCCAGCGAAACAATACCCGCCAGCATAAATGCCCCTACGACAATTTCTATCGTTCTCATCTGCATGGAAATACTTCCTTAAGCTCTCCAGAGGTTATCAAAAGTTAAACATCACCAGGGTGAGGAAAAAGTCGAGAATCAGTACAGCCACTGATGAATACACCACTGTTCTGGTGGTAGCGGCTGCAATACCTTCAGAAGTAGGCGCGGTATCATAACCCTGAAAAACCGCAATCCAGGTGACGACCAGTCCGAACACCACAGATTTTACGATGCCCTTCAGCACATGGCTCTTGAAATCCACACCATCCTGCATCGCGGACCAGAAAGCGCCTTCATAGACCCCAAGCCAGTCGACCCCGACCAGTGAAGAACCCCAGATGCCGACTACTGAAAACATCAGCGCCAGAATCGGCATGGCAATAAAGCCGGCCCATAGTCTGGGAGCGACGATCCGTTGCAGAGGATCTACACCCATCATTTCCATGCTGCTTAACTGTTCAGTGGCTTTCATCAGGCCTATCTCTGCCGTGACAGCCGAGCCGGCACGGCCCGCAAACAACAGACCGGCAACCACCGGACCAATTTCCATCACCAGCACCAGCGCCACACCGAGACCAAGCGCACTTTCCGAGCCATACTTGACCAACTGGTTATAGCCCTGCAGCGCCAGCACAGCGCCAATGGAAAACCCGGACAGCACCGTAATCACCACTGACAGCACACCAAGCTGATATATCTGACGAATTAACAAGGGTGCGTTAGCAAGTCTTGGCCGACGCCAGATAGCCTGCCACCACAATGATCCCGCCCGACCAAGCACTTCCAGCAGATCGAGACTGAACTGGCCCAGATTCCTCAAGGCTGACAGCATATAAAACTCCTAACCAAACCAGCCACGCTGCTCCTGCCCTGCCATGATCTCTTCTTCAAAATCTGCCGCAGGATAATGAAACGGTACAGGACCATCGGGAATGCCCTTAATAAACTGCTGAATTTTGGGTGCCTCAGATTGCATCAGATCCTGTGGTGCTCCCGAGCCAATCACCTTACCGTCTGAAATTACATAAATCAGATCCGCGATACTCGCCGTTTCGTGGATGTCATGCGAAACGATAATGCTGGTCATGCCAAAGACCTGATTCAGCGTTTTAATCAGTTGTACGATCACGCCCATTGCAATGGGGTCAAGCCCCGCAAAAGGTTCATCATACATGATCAGTCCCGGATCGAGCGCAATCGCCCTGGCCAGAGCAACCCGACGGTTCATACCACCGGACAATTCGCTCGGGAACAGCTGACTGGCACCACGCAGCCCGACTGACTGCAACTTTATCAGCACCAGATCGCGGATCATGTCCTCGGGCAGATCAGTGTGAATGCGTAACGGAAAGGCAACATTGTCAAAGACACTGAGGTCGGTAAACAACGCGCCGCTCTGAAACAACATGCCCATCGACTTGCGTACTTCAAACAACTCACTGCGGGTCAGTTGCGGAATACGGCGGCCATCCACTTCTACCACACCGGTGTCAGGTTTGAGCTGGCCACCTATCAGTCTGAGCAATGTGGTCTTGCCGGTACCACTCGGCCCCATGATGGCAACGATTTTGCCTCTCGGAACAGTCAGGTCAACACCGTCGAAAATCTTTCGCTGACCACGACGAAAGGTCACATCGCGGATCACGACATGGTCGTCTCTGGTATCTTTCAGCACGTCATTCATTGAGTAGCACCGGCACCTGGAAGGACAATGAGAGCCGACTTGCCGGGGGTCCACGGCAGCAGCAAAGGTCTCATTATAGCAAGACCCGGGCAAGGAAATTCATCTTGCAAATCGAATCAATTATTCTTTAAATGGCCAGCCGGACTAAAATGAGACAAAACTGAGGGTATGCTGATACCGGGTATCGCACTTCTGGCTGGATTTCTTATACTGTTCAAAAGTGCTGACTACTTTGTGATAAGCGCTATCTCGACAGCAAAAAACTTCCGCATCTCCCCGATGATTATCGGGCTGACCATTGTGGCGCTGGGCACCTCTGCGCCAGAAATTTTCGTCTCAATGACTGCGTCGCTGAATGGTGAATCCGATCTCGCCGTTGGCAACGCTATCGGTTCCAACATCGCCAACATTGGTATGGTGCTGGGAATAACAGCAATTCTGACGCCCCTGCCATTCCGCCAGGAAACCCTGAGACAGGATCTGCCTATTCTCGCCGCCATTACCATCTGTGCCGGTATAACCCTGATCGACCTGGAACTCAACCTCATTGATGGCATCATTCTGCTGGTCTGCCTGATCGCCTTTCTGGCCCGTCTGGCACATGAACATATGGCCCATCCGGAACTGGAGCTGATCGAAGAGGTTACGGATGTCGAAGAAATACCTGAGTGGAAGCTGCCAGTCGCGGCCGGCGTGCTGGTGCTGAGTCTGGTGTGTCTGCTGCTCAGCTCGAAGCTGCTGGTCTGGTCAGTCGTGCAGATTGCCACGTCCCTTGGCATCAGTGAAATGATCATCGGCCTGACAATTATCGCTGTGGGTACCAGTCTGCCGGAACTGGTCGTTTCGGTAACCAGTGCCCTTAAGGGTCATACAGACCTCGCCATTGGAAATATCATCGGCTCTAATATCTTCAATATCCTGGCAGTGCTCTCTATCCCCGGTATCGTGTCGCCGACGACCCTGTCCCCGGAAACCCTGTGGCGGGATTTTGGTCTGATGTTCGGGCTGACGGCTCTGTTGATGGTCTTCGCCTACACTTTCAGGCAATCCGCCCGTCTCACCAGAATTGAAGGTGCCGTGATGCTGTTCGCCTGGTGCGGCTATTTGGTTACACTCTACTTTTCTGCCGTGGAAGCCTGACATTCAGGTACCCGTACACAGGTTATTCTGAGACAAGATGTTTAACAGTCGCTCTATTCTGCTTATCGGTCTGATTCTGCTGGTTGCCTGGTCGGCCAACTGGCTGATCATCCGCGAAGATGCGGAAGAAGAGGCACCTGCGATTGGCCGCAATGATCCGGACCTGTATATGCTCGATGCGACGATCACCCAGTTTAATGATGAAGGTGAACGTCAGCACATTATTCTTGCAGACCGCCTGACTCACTATCCCCTGACCGATATGACATCAATGATCGAACCCAGGGTAAAACTGTTTTCGGAAAATGTTGAAAGTCCCTGGGACATTGAATCAAAGAATGGTCGCCTGCTACCCGAGTCACAATTACGCTCACAGATTGTCGAGTTATGGGATCAGGTTCTGGCGACCCGGATCGAAGAGAACGGCGACTTTGTCAATATTCAGACTGAGTCACTCTGGGTCTACCCGGGTCGTGACTACGCAGAGACGAATCGCAAGGTCTTCATTGATGACAACTCCGGACGCACGTCCGCGGCAGGTATGCAGGCGTATCTCGATGAGGGCAAGTACATTTTCTTTTCCGGGCCGGAAGACAGGGTCAACACGATTCTCCTGCCTCAATTCAGGAAATAAGTGTGCAAATTCAACATTTATTCAGAATTAATCGTTAGAATGAACGCCGTGAAAAGACTCATCAACCTCCTTACTCTCGTGCTGCTTGGCTGCACCTCTTCGCACTGGGCCTGGGCAAAATCTTCTGACCGCGATCAGCCTATTCAGATCAGGGCTGATGCTGGCATGGTGAATGAATCAACCGGCGTCTCCATCTACACCGGCAATGTCACCATCGATCAGGGCACCATGCATATACGCGCCGATGAGGTGGAAGTCATTATGTCTGACCGGGAAGTCGTGCAGATTATCGCCCGCGCCACGGAACCGGACAGTCCGCTTGCCCACTACGAACACGTTCCGGATGATGCCACCGAGCCCGTCACCGCAGATGCGAAACGCATCACCTATCTGGTGCAGGAAGAACGTCTGCACCTGGCCGGCACTGCCAGACTGAAACAGGTGCGGGACACCTTCTCAGGTGAACTACTGTACTACGACGTTAACAAGGGTATTGTCGACCTGAAGAGTGACCGCAAGGCCGGCGACCGCATCAAGATGACGATCAACCCCAGGAATAACCCGTGACAGGCAAGCATGTGCTGAAGGCCGTCAATCTGGCCAAAAGCTATCGTGGGGTACCGGTGGTACGCGATGTCACAGTTTCCCTGGAAAGCGAACAGGTAGTCGGTTTGCTGGGTCCGAACGGGGCTGGCAAGACAACCTGCTTCTATATGATCGTAGGCTCCGTTCGCGGAGATGCCGGGAAAATTCTGTTTGATGACCACGACATCACCCCCAAACCCATGCATGAACGCGCCCGCACGGGCATTGGTTATCTGCCTCAGGAAGCTTCGGTATTCCGCAAACTGACCGTGGCAGAGAACATCATGGCCATCCTGGAAACCCGACGTGATCTCAGCCAGACAGACCGACAGGACAAACTGGAATCACTGCTGCAGGAATTTCATATCACCCATATCCGTCACAGTACCGGCATGTCGCTGTCTGGTGGCGAGCGCAGGCGGGTTGAAATAGCCCAGGCGC
>JAGRIO010000232.1 GCA_020443225.1 Pseudomonadales bacterium | reverse complement strand
GCAGCAACAGTCATTCTGTCCCAATCGGCGGTACCAGTAGCGGGCCAGAAGCAACTGTATATCGATGGCCTGGGAGGTGCGGCAACCCTCGGCCGGACTCAGCCAACTGGAACGAGCAACGTAGTCCTCGCCGAAGGTGGTGGTTCTGAAACCTATATTCTTTCCACCGGCACGCTGAAGGAGATGACCCTGCAACCCGGTGTCATCGACGTCAACATGTACCTCAGTGAAAACACCAATGGCAGCACCAGAAATACAGAGGCCCAGCTGACCATTAAACCCAATAACGGCAACCCTGATCTGGTACTGACCAATAACGTTGTCTTCAGTCTGACGGGCACGCCAACCATTAATAAGATCACCCTGACAAATGGCAGTGCCTTCACCATGCCTGTGGGTACGACTATTGAGCTGCAGATAACCAACCTGCATACGGGCAGTGGAACCCGCGACACGATACTGAGTCAGGTCGCTTCCGCACCTTACTCTGAAGTCGTGCTGCCTGTCACAGGTTCTATCGAAATTATCAGTGTCGATTTTTATGATGGACCCGCCGCCGGCACACCAAATCTGATTACTGAGACACCACCGGGGAGCGCTGCCTATATTCAGGCTGTCATTCAGGATGCTTTTGGCAGTAGTGATGTGAATACCGGATGTACCGGTGGCGCACCGACTAATTGCCCGACGGTAACCATCACCGATGCTACAGCAGCGGATCGTACCGGCGACCTGATCAGCAATGAAATGACCTTTGTCTCGGAGAACACCGGAAGCGGCACCCGGACATTTGAAATTGCCTTTACCCCAACAGGATTTGGTACTGATGGGGACTGGACTGTCGAGGTCACTGGTAACGAGGGCACGGAAGGTCTGGTGCTGGATACCGCTATAGACAACATCCTGGTGGGTTTGCCTGCACTGACGACCGTGAAGATCTCAGAAGGCGCCACATCATTCACGCCTAACTCTGAGATAGTTTTCCGCATCACTGTAGAGAACACGGGAACGGCAACTGCCAAGAGTATTGTGCTGGAGGATGCACTGAACAACTTCTTTACCCTGAACCTGGATGGGTACGGATCGGGGGTTGTGTTTGAATTCGATGGCTCAGGATGCGGTAGCTGTTCCATTGGCACAGATACCTACTCTACCACCAGTGGCGCTCCCTACTCCTATGACCCGTTCGCCGGTTCACCTCCCTATGGTTATGATGATTCGATCAGATCATGGAATCTGGAGGTTAACGGGACCTTGCCTGTAGGCGAGCAGTTCATTCTGCGCTACAAAACATTGTTGCAATAATCGCCAGATAATCTTCAGCCAGGCGCTGGAAATCCTCAGTCAGAAGCCAGAAACCTGTCGACTGTACAACCGTGGCGCAGTCAGATTTAACTGCGCCAGCGCAGTGTCGTTATAACCCTTTCGTCGGAGGACCCGGCACTGCTTCTGCACGGAGGAAAATGCGTGTTCTGCACGGAGGACAATTCGTGGTTGCTGATTGAGGCAATTGCTTCTGGCATCCTGCACGTGGATTCAGCAAGATACTGAAGCAGGCTGGTTGTTCAGTCCCGGTTCATCAGACCGTCGAAGGTATTCTGATCGAATTTGAAACGGTATTTCATAAAGATACCTTTGGCCGTATATTCGGCAGCGCTGAAATCATCATCGGCAAAACCAGCGAAATTATAGCCCAGCGACATCCAGACATTGCGCGCCATACTGTAGCCAACCGAAACACCATAGGAATAATCAGCATTATCGGCATTCCATGAATTATAACGACTGCCCTGAAAACCAAGATCCCACTTGGTTGTCAGATCGTGACGAACTTCCAGGCCATACAAATCCGTGAAGCCGCTGTACTGGTCTGCATCAAAGGTATCAACAACGTACTTCAGTCCGTACTGCATGGAAATCTGCGTAACGTCTGACAACATATAGTTGGCATTGAGGTTATTCACCACCTTCCTGGTCTGGGTATCAAAATCTGCAGATTCTGTAGTCTGGGAGGCCAGATCGAGCCGGTTCAACACACGCCACTTGCTGTCCAGTGGCCGGTAGGAATAGGCCAGCTGAACCTGAGCAGATATGTTGTTGCGATCTTCACCGGCAACCCGCTGGATATCAACCTTGGCGAGCATCTGTTTTCCTTTGTCGAGGTTATGGATGACATCACTGACAAAGTTCATCTTATCTTCTGAGTCTGCAGCCTTATATTCCAGTCTGGTCATCCAGTCCCAGGCTTCCTTGCGATACGCGGAACCGAGCGTCACCGATGTATAATCATCATTACCCGGTGATGAGTAGACTGTCGTCACTTCCAGCGCCGGCGGAGCCTTTCGGACCTGCTTCAGGGTTTGTGACCGGTCGACACCAAAGTCGAATGCCAGATTATCCGAGAAATCCCAGCGATGTCGTAAACCAGCCACGGCCATCATTCGCTGGGCATCTTCGTCATCACGACTTTCGATATTCGAGATCAACTCACCCCCTTTCCAGGGTTGCGAAGTGAGGCCAACCCGGGTGCCCTGAGAGTCCTCTTCACCACCCCAGGTGAATTCCTGCTCTGCCGTTAACGACACCGTTTGCGTAATCTTATAGTCAAGACCGACGCGCAAGCGTTTAGGGAAGTCTCCGGCTTCTGCAGAACCACCAATTGGCGTATCTGCGCTGGCCGACAGTTTTGCTTTGCCATCAAACAAATTGTAAGAACCACCCACATTCAGCAAATTGGATTGCTGACTGGTACCGCCACCGCTGGCGCGTGCCGTACGGATACCAGAGGTAACCTGGTAATTGACATTGTCATAAGCGATGTTAGTGGAAGCGACATCTTGGGCCGAATCGGAACCCAGATCAGATTCTCTGTAAACTTCCCCTTCAATCCGGGTCTGTTCACCTAACTGATAAGTTCCCCGCACGCCTATCTTACGGGTTCCGCCTTCAGATTCATTCTGTTGACCCAGGCCAAAGCTGTCTTCCTGCTCCCGCACATAGGCCTGAGCTTCCAGATTCTCCGAACGGTGGGTGGCCTCTGCCAGGAACGCCTGACCATCGTTAGAGACTCCGGCAACATCATTGCTACTGCGGGCAACTTCAGCGCGCAACTCTGTTTCCTTGGAAAGCTCGTAGCTAAGATCGATTCCAACCAGATCGCCGGACTTTCCCTGAACCCCTTCCTTGATAACAGTCAGACCGACCTCAGCCCGTTCGCTGGGCTTATATGCCACACGACCACCCGCATTCAGCTTGTCCTTGCCGTCGCCCTCTACTTCATAGTCAACCACAATAAACACAGGGTTAAACGCCAGATCCTGGCCGAACACAGGCTGTTTGAAAAACAGCGTACCAGCGTCATAGTCAATGTTGTAATCAATGTGACGGGTCAGATTTTTTTCCTCAACGATATCTTCAGAATGAAAACGATCCCTTGTCTGCAGCGCTATACGCTCACTGTTGCGTACGATACCCTTGCTGCTGAGCCGGTAAATGCCAGACGTGCCGTCACCGGGAATCTCATCTTTGACAAACGCCTGATTGGCTTCGCTGATAAACGCATTCAGTTCGAATTTCTCACCTTTAAATTCGGTTTTCAGACCGTTCATGGTTCTTGAATAAGTGGACAATTCAGTCACGGTCAGACCCGTCGAGAAATCTCCGAACAGCGCATAATACTGGTCCTTTTCCAGCTTCAGGTATAACTTTCTCTGACTGGCGGCATCATATTGCTGCGTAGTCTGATCACCATAAAGCGTGTAGTAACTGTTCGGGTCAATAATCTGGGTCAGGGCGTTCTCGCGCACCTTATCCGTGTCGTAGGCAATTGTGAGAATGTATTCGCCTTTTATCTGTCCCTTCGCATAAAAAGAGACCCGGCCATCGCTGGTGAATTCATCGGTGTAACCAGCATCATTAAGGTTTTCAATATTGCCGGAAAGTTTCTGATGAGCCAGTGTACCCTCGGCGATACCCACCATAATCCATTCACGCTTTTCCGGCGCAACGAATATTTCAATATCCCGGCGAGCTTCCTTGTGGCTCAGCCGCACCCGGTAGAGCCCACTATTAGTCACCGGGTTGAACCGGATGGTGCCATCTATACTGACATCAACAAAGCTGCCATCCTGGATATCCGCCAGATCGCTCAGACTCTTATTCCGGTCATAAGCACGGAGCTCATCACTTTCATAGAAGAGTGCTGTCGTCGCATTGATCAGTTCTCCGGCCCTGTCTCTTAACTCCAGTTTGGCTGAAACTGGCGTACGTCCATCAGAGACGTTTTCACCCACGCTGAGCAAGCGGATATCATAGACTTCACCCACACGGATAACGTCAGCGATCTCTTCGTAGCGCACATTGCCAAAACCATCCACGCCCCGCAGCACCAGCTCATGGTGCCCGGGCTCACCAAACTCTATGCCGATATAGCTGTAAAGGGTCTTACCGGTTGAATCATCAGCCAGGCGCAAACCCAGCTTGTCTTTCGGAATGTCCTTGCCATCAACACTCAGTTGTGGAACTAGCCGCGAATCCAGATCGAATTTCACTGAGTTAGTGGACTTCACCAGACGCGTACCATCTTTAATATTAATCAGACCCTGCACATCCGGATCGCGCCCAACAATCTCGCCGGCACCGGCGTCTTCCTGAATATCCCAGCTACCGATCGCCTTCCCGGTTGCTGTCGCAGACACCAGATCAAAATTACCGACCAGCTTGGTCAGCTGAATCTCATTGCTCTCTGTTTTACCCTTGGGGGTACCGACGGAACTGAACATCAGCCGCGCTGAACTCTTACCTTCCAGTAACTTTGCCAGCGCCTCTTCATCAAGTACTGTGGTCAGACTCGGCTTCATTTCGACCAGCAATTCCACCCGACGATTCGACTGCCGGCCTTCCCGTGTCTCATTACTGGCAACCGGGTACCGGTCCCCGGCACCTTCAGCCAGAATATTCAAACCAGGCAATTGTGATCTGAGGGTCCTGGCGACGGATTCTGCCCGCGCCAGAGACAAGACCTGATTATCTGCAAACTCTGTTCTGTTCCGGGGTGCAATCGGCACATTGTCGGTATGTCCCACGACTTTAACCGATGCGATATTTTTGCTGTTCCAGCTTTTTACCAGATCAATCAGTTCCTGCTCTTCAGACTCTGGCAGGACACTGCTTCGGGTAGAAAACTGTGGCCTGAAAACAATCATCTGATTGCCTGGGTCAATCTTCTTTACAGGCGCTTTCGCAGGGGCGATGCGCATTGCAACCTGTTGTTCTCTGAGCGTGCCATCCAGAGCAATTAAGTTTCCAACAATACTACTTTGGGGACTGGCGGGCTTGCCATTGACCAGCACCGTACCGGACTCGATTTTCCAGCCCGCCGGTGTCCGGTATACAGCTTTAATGTCCTCAAGGGGGACATCATCATCTTTCCTTGCAGTCAATAACACCTGAATCCCGTCTTTATCCCGTTTGAGAGACTGTGTCAGTGAAATCTCCACTTCCGGATCAGGCTTCTGTTCGACATAGAAATCTGCCCGCCACAAGGTGCCACCCTGAACATCGATGAACTGCGAATAGGGTGTACCGGCAAATCGCGAATTGGTGATACATTCGCTGACTTCATAGCGCTCTGCCAGCGATGCCAGATCAAGCTGCACCACATGAGAGCCGGGGTTAATACCTTCAATGTGATAGCTACCATCAGCATCGGTCACGACATAGGTGCCGTCTTCCATATAAACCCGGGCGTCTTCCATCCCGCTCAGCTCCGTCATCTTGCCGTCAACGCACTTGCCAAGGTAAACGTTACCCAGCACTGTCGCCTTATTGCGGAACAGATCTTCTTTCACGGTCACAGTAGCCGAGGCCACATTGGAGCTTTTAATACGTTTACCGATCGCTGTGACTTCATTCACTGCCAGTCCAAGTTCAGCGCCACTGGTGACCTCAGCCACATAACTTACTTCAACCTGTTCAAGCGCGATCTGAGGCAGGTCAATCACCAGTTCCCGCCCGTCCGCAGAAATCTGCGGATCGGGAACTTTTGCGCCATCTATCGCCAGGGAGCCCTTCTGATATCTGAAACCCTTGGGCATTTTGTCCTGCAACTGACCGATGGCCTTAGTACCCTCGGTTTCGTTCCGGACAGATATTTTGTACTGAATGAATTCACCGCGGCCCACAATGTCCTTGCTGGCTTGTTTCGAGATAAATATCTCACCTGTAGGTTCATCGAATGCCAGGTCAATATGTACCGCAGGCCCTACCGGGACTTCAAAGACACCA